>NZ_JBHNWH010000007.1:0-238592 GCF_046720935.1 Winogradskyella sp. A3E31 | reverse complement strand
CGATCCATGTGACCCGATACAGCCAGCAGGCTATACAGGCTATGATAGCACAAATGCAATCTGGCAGGCAGCGGACTGTGACGGTGATGGTGTGAGCAACGGAGATGAGTTCACCAATGGTACTGATCCATACAACAATCCAGGTGACACAGACGGTGATGGTATTGATGATGATGTAGAGACTAATGATGGTTCTGATCCATTAGATGCATGTTCACCAGATAATACAAATGAAAACTGTGATGCTGATAATGATGGATTAACTAATGGTGAGGAGACCATACTTGGTACTGATCCCAATAACCCTGATACGGATGGTGATGGACTTGATGATGGTAGTGAGATAGATAATGGAAGTGATCCAAATGATCCGTGTGATGATGACGGAACTGTTGGAGATGAGGATTTATCGAACCCAATATTCTTAAATGCAGATTGTGACGGTGATGGTGTAACTAATGGAGATGAAATAGACCCTGATGGAAACGGATTTGATGATGATGATGGTACAGATTGGAATGACCCATGTGATTTTAATCGTGCTGACATTACATTACCTGTAACGACATTGGCACAATGTCAATCTTGTATAGAAATCTTCAATGAGTTCTCACCGAATGGTGATGGAGACAATGAATTATTCGTAATTACTTGTATTGAGAATTTTCCAAATAATACACTCGAAGTTTATAACCGTTGGGGGAACATAGTCTTTAAGGAAAAAGGCTATCAAAACACATGGGATGGTACATCTAACGGAAGAAGTGTTATTAACGGTTCAAGACAATTGCCAGTAGGGACATATTATTATGTTTTAAACCTAGGCGATGGTTCAAAACCTATGACAGGTTGGTTGTACATTAATAGATAAATAATCATAGTAAGAAAGAAGTTAAGATGTTATATAAATTATCAATTTTTAAAGTCTTAATACTAACAATCATATCATTGTTCAGTATAAATAGTTTTGGGCAACAAGATCCTCAATACACGCATTATATGTACAATACACTTAGTGTTAATCCAGCTTATGCAGGTCAGCGAGAAACATTAAGTATCGTTGGTTTACATAGATCGCAATGGGTTGGTTTTGATGGTGCCCCAAGAACACAATCTTTAAGCATTCATTCTCCGTTAAGAAATGAAAATATAGGATTAGGTCTAAATATTGTTAACGATGCGCTTGGACCGGCAAACGAAACATTTGTGGATGCTAATTTCTCTTATTCAGTGCGCTTAAATGAAAATAACACAAAACTTTCTTTTGGAGCTAAAGTTGGCTGGCACAACTTAAGTACAGATTGGAGTAAGGGGCGTTTTCAAAGTCCGGATGCTGTTTTTCAACAAAACATTAATCAACATTCTCTAATTATCGGTGGTGGATTATACTTGAGTGACCGAGATTGGTATGTGGGCGTTTCTGCTCCCAACTTATTAACCACAAGTCATTACGATGATTTCCAAGAGTCTGTTGCTACAGAGCGCTTACATTATTTTATTACTGGTGGCTATGTTTTTAATTTAAGTGAAACCACTAAGTTAAAACCAGCATTTTTGGTTAAAGCGGTATCTGGAGCTCCAATTATTGCTGATATATCTGCAAATGCATTATTTAATGATAGATTTACTTTAGGACTCGCATGGCGTTGGGATGATTCCATTGCTGGCTTGGCAGGTATTCAATTAAATAATGGCATTTTTATAGGCTATGGTTATGATTTAACAACATCTGATCTGAATAATTATAACAGTGGTACGCACGAAATTATTCTACGGTTCGAAGTCCAAAAAATTGGTAAAGTGTTGTCTCCTAGATTCTTTTAAAAATAAATAGTATGAAAATTATACTTAAACAGTTCACATTTATTATATGCATTTTAGCAATTACATCTGTTAATGCTCAGCAAAATGAAGCTAGAAAGGCTTTGAAAGGTTATGAGAAATTGGCTTATCAAGAAACAGCATCAGAACTAGAAGCTTTAGTTTCCAAAGGCAATACCTCTCAGGAGCTTATTGAAAAATTAGCCAATTCATATTATTTTAACAATGATATGCCACTAGCTTCAAAATGGTATGCTGTACTTTTTGATAAACATGATGATATAGATGCTGAATACTATTATAGATATGCAATGGCATTGAAAGGCAATGAAAAGTATAAGGAATCGGACGAATGGATAATGAAATTCGGAGAACTTATGCCAAATGATTCAAGAGTTAAACTGTTTAATTCTAATAGAAATTACTTGAATGATATTCAGTCGACAAATGGTAATAGTACTAAGCTTATTAATGTTTCATTTAACAGTGAGTTTTCAGATTTTGGTAGTTTTGAGTATAACAATCGCTTCTATTTTTCATCTTCGAGAGGTGGTGGAAAAGATTACAAATGGAATGGTCAACCCTACCTAAATGTATACGCTGTAGAAGGTTCTGGTATAGGCGATGCTTCAGATATAGAATCTTTTGAAGCTATTAATACCAAATGGCATGAGTCTTCGGTTTGTATATCTCCTGATGGGTCGTATCTCTTTTTTACCCGTAACAATTATTTCAAAAATGATTATAAAGAGGATGAAGATGGAGTAAATAGGTTACAGCTTTTTAGAGTGACCAAAAATGACAAAGGGCAATGGGATGATGTCATAAAAGAGGATATCAACAGTAATGATTATAGCATTGCTCATCCTGCGATAAATAAAAATGGGACAAAACTTTATTTTGCATCCGATATGCCGGGCACATTAGGTCAATCCGATATTTTTGTAGTAGATATTAATGAAGATGGCACCCTTGGAACTCCAATGAATTTAGGAGATAAAATTAATACCGAAGGTCAAGAATCGTTTCCCTTTGTAAATGAGAAAGGCGATTTATTTTTTTCATCGAAGAGTACGATTGGGTTGGGAGGCTATGATGTTTTTGTAGTTAGAAGTTTTGAAAACACTAATAACCTTTCGGCCGTACAAGCTGAAAATCTTGGTATGCCCTTTAATAGTTCTCAAGATGATTTTGCTTACTATGAAAATTCAAAAACACGGACTGGTTATTTGTCTTCGAACAGAAAAGGTGGAAAAGGAGATGATGATATTTACACATTTGAAGTTCCAAAATGTAAGAGAAATATAATTGTTGGGCTTCAAAATGCTGAAGACCTTTCAGAAATAGGTAATACTGGAGTAACCGTTGAAAACAAGGATGGTGAAAAAATCGACCTTTTTAAAACGGATACTAATGGCAAGTTTGAATTTCGTGTTTTATGTAGTATTGATGTGATTAGAATAACAGTAGAAAAGGATGATTTTGAAAGTTACACATCAGAGTTTAGTATAAGTAAAGCAAAAGATAATTCAATAGACGTTTTATTAAAGCCAATACCAAAAAAGGTTCTTCCTGAAGTAGGTACAGACTTATTTAAGCTTTTAAAATTGGAGCCCATATTGTTCGATTCAAACAAATCCAACATAAGACCAGATGCTCAGGTTCAAATCAATAAAATTATTGCCTACCTAAAGGAGTACCCAATGTTAAAAGTTGACATCCGATCACATACAGATTCAAAAGGGAGAGATGCCTATAACGAAGCCTTATCTCAAAGGCGAAACGAAGCAACAAAGAACTATATGATTACTGTTGGAGGCATATCTAAAGATAGAATTACGGGTAAAGGTTATGGGGAATCCCAATTGGTCAATAAATGTAAAAATGGGGTGACATGTACACCAGAAGAACACGAACAAAATAGAAGAAATGAATTTATAGTCATTAGTCACTAAAATTCAATTCATATACTTTTTAAACATCCTTTCTGAGGATGTTTTTTGTTTTTACTAACAGTGTTTTCAAATAATTGATAGTATTTTTGGGATATGAAAGAAGAACAAGTGATTTTGGTTGATGAAAACGATAATCAAATTGGACTGATGGCAAAAATGGAGGCGCATGAAAAAGCATTGCTACATCGTGCTTTTTCTGTGTTTGTGTTTAATTCTAAAAATGAATTGATGTTACAGCAACGTGCGTTGCACAAATACCATACTCCTGGATTGTGGACCAATACCTGTTGCAGTCATCAGCGTGAAGGAGAATCTAATATTGAAGCTGGTAAACGGCGTTTACAAGAGGAAATGGGCTTTGTTACAGAATTAAAGGAAACCACGTCTTTTATCTATAAAGCACCATTTGAAAACGGGTTAACAGAGCATGAATACGATCATATTTTGGTAGGGCATTTTGATGACGAACCAAATATTAATCCAGATGAAGTCGCCGATTGGAAATGGATGACTTTAGAGACGGTTAAGTCAGATATGGCACAAAACCCCGATGATTATACGGCCTGGTTTAAGATTATTTTTGAAAAGTTTTACGAGCATATCAATATCACATCATGAAAGTAACAGTAAGCAGAAAAGCACATTTTAATGCGGCGCATCGCCTATACCGAAAGGACTGGAGCCATGAAAAGAATGATGAGGTATTCGGAAAATGCAATAACCCCAATTTTCATGGGCATAACTACGAATTAATCGCCAGTGTAACTGGTGAGATAGATTCAGAAACAGGTTACGTGATTGATATAAAGGTGCTAAAAGATATTATTAAGTCTGAAGTCGAGGATGCTTTTGATCATAAAAACCTAAATGTCGAAGTTCCAGAATTTGCAGACTTAAATCCTACTGCTGAAAATATTGTGGTCGTTATTTATAACAAGCTAAAAGCCAAGTTAGATGCTAATTTAGAGCTTGAAGTCACGCTTTACGAAACCCCGCGTAACTTCGTTAAATATTCAGGAGAATAAGGTATGAAGGCATCATTGTACCCTTTAAAGTTTCACCCCATCTTAAAAGAGAAAATTTGGGGTGGACAAAAGTTGAAGACCTATTTAAATAAGAATTCAGATGCGCCAAATGTTGGGGAGAGTTGGGAGCTGAGTGATGTTGAAGGAGATACATCTATAGTCTCTAACGGAAAATTGAAGGGAACATCCTTAAAAGAATTGCTAGAAGAGTATGCTTCGGACATAGTTGGTGAAAAGAACTATCAACAGTTTGGAAACAAGTTCCCTTTGCTCATTAAGTTTATTGATGCCAAGGAAGATTTAAGTATTCAGTTGCACCCTAATGATAAGCTAGCTAAGAAACGTCATAACTCTTTTGGTAAAACGGAAATGTGGTATGTGATGCAAGCAGATGCTGGTTCTAACCTTATTGTTGGGTTTAATCAAGATGTTGATTCTAAAAAATATCTAAATCATCTAGAGAATAAGACACTTACTGAGATATTAAATTTTGATGACGTAAAAGAAGGCGACACCTACTTTATTGAGGTTGGACGTGTACATTCCATTGGTGCTGGAGTGATGGTGGCCGAAATTCAGCAAACAAGTGATATTACGTACAGGGTTTACGATTGGGACAGGAAAGATGATGACGGTAATGAACGCGAACTTCATAATGATTTGGCCATTGATGCCATTGATTTTAATATACCAGATAACTTTAGAGTATCATACTCTAAGGAAAAGAACACCTCTAACCAAATGGTATCTTGCCCATATTTTAAAACGAACTATTTAGACATCGACTCCACTTTAGAAAAAGAAAACAGACAAGATTCTTTTGTGATTTATATGTGTGTTGATGGAGACGCTAGAATTAATGTTGGCGATTTTTCTGAATCCATTAAAAAAGGAGAAACAGTCCTTGTTCCTGCTTACTTAAAACAGTATAAAATTGAATCTAAAGGAGCAAAACTTTTAGAGATTTATGTCTAAACTTTATAGTTATAATCAGTGTAGGATTTAGTACTTTTGCAGTACTTAAAATATGAATCATGGCAAATAAGAGAGATTTAAAAAAAGACATAAACTATGTTTTGGGAGACATCATTGAAGCAGTTTATGTTTGGGAATTGGCAAATTCTGAAAAACCTACCAAAGAAAGCGAAGCTATAATCGATGAGGCTATTGCAACATTTGACGATTTAATCGAAAAGGTTAATGATAGATCCGTTGAAAATAAGAAAGCACATTTTAAGCAAATTAACCAAGATCTTGAAACAAAAGGTCGTGAGTTGATTGATAAAATCAATAAGCTTAAGTAAGTCGCTTTTCTAACAAACAAAAAAATCCAATCGGTTACGGTTGGATTTTTTTGTTTAATAATCTAGTGCCATTTTAATTCAAGGTATCTAGAGCTGTTCTGTAATCCCTTAAGGCATCTCCTAAAATCTTGCCGTAATGTGATTCCTTAATTTCTGATGTTAAATTATTATAGATAGAATCCATATACTTAACACTTGTATTTGGGATTTCATATACCGCTAAGTATGGTGCTACTTCACTATCGTTATGATTCAATGCAAAGTTTATGGTCGCTGCATATTTTAGACGTGTGAGTCGCTCGTACCTTTTATTAAGTGAGTCCACAGCTACGCTGTCTTGTCTTTTTTGGGCATCAAAATTATGTTTTATAAGATCTAGGTTTTGATCTTTATAGATTTCGACAATCTCTAGATAGTCCTCCAAAACCTCTTGCTGTTGGCTTCCTGTTATTTTTGCATCAAAACTAAAACGTTTTAATGTGGTTTTAATTTGCATTTCACCTTTATCTGCAAAAAATGGAATGACGTTATCATCTATATTATCGTTCTTCGCCAATTTTAAGAATAATAAAATAGGTTCTTCCAAATCTGTTGAAAGTACAAATTCTGGTTCACCCATTATTTGCATGGAATCTAGAGTAATTCTTGAGGAATCTCCATCTTTCTGCAAATAAACAGTCCCTTTTTTTAGGCCTTTAATACTGCCCTTTAAAGTGAAGTTGGCCTCTTTTTTATCGCAAGACACAACCCCTAAAATAAGTATCGCTAAAACGTAAGTTTTTAATGATTTTAACATGAAAATAGTTGAAATTTAGGTCGCAAATATCACATAATATTTTCTGAAATACTAACCTCCAGCAGCTATTTTCATAAGCTCTGCACAAAGAATAGCACCATAGGTGCCTACAACATAACCAAACACAGCCAGAAGTGCGCCAACAGAAGCTAAAGACGGATGAAATGCTGCAGCAACAACAGGTGCTGAAGCCGCACCTCCTACATTGGCTTGACTCCCGACGGCTAAAAAGAAATACGGTGCTTTAATAAGTTTGGCAACACCAATGAGTAATAGTGCGTGTATAGCCATCCATACCAACCCGATTAAAATAAGCCCAGGGTTTTCTAGAATTTTGCCCAAGTCCATTTTCATACCGATGGTAGCCACAAGAATATAAATAAAGACGCTACCTATTTTACTGGCACCTGCACCTTCGTAGTTTTTGGCTTTTGTAAACGACAATATAACACCTATCGCTGTAGCGATACTGATGAGCCAAAAGAAACCACTACCAAAGGATGATAAGGCGCTTTTAGGGTCGCTCACGGCCTCAAAATTGTTTGATAAAAAGCTAGAAATATGGTCAGATCCAAAGTGGGAAATCCCAACTGCACCAAAGGCAATGGCTAAAATTATTATAAGATCTGAAGTCTTAGGGATTCGTGTTATTTTATCACTAAAGGTCTGTACCTTGTCCTGTAACTCATCAATGGCGGTGTTATCTGCTTTGAGCCACTTGTCAATTTTTTTGCGTTTTCCGATACCTAACAGTATAATGGCCATCCATAGATTAGCAACTACAATATCGACAAGTACCATACCTCCGTATAATTCTTGGTTAAATTCATAAATCTCTAACATCGCAGCTTGGTTGGCTCCACCACCAATCCAACTACCAGCCAGCGTTGCAAGGCCTCTCCATGTGGCATCAAAACCAACTCCACCAACGGTTTCGGGTGAAAATGCTGAAATCAATACAATAGCAATGGGGCCACCAATGATAATACCTGCAGTACCTGTGAAAAACATCACTAAGGCTTTCCATCCTAAATTAAAAATCGCCTTCAGGTCAATGCTTAGCGTTAGTAATACCAATGATGCAGGTAATAGATAACGACTGGCAATAAAATAAGTTTGCGAGATTTCATCTGAAATTACACCCAAAGAATTGAATATGGACGGAATGAAATAACACATCAATAGTCCGGGAACAATCCTGTAAAATTTCTTCCAAAATCCTGTTTTTATGGATTCCGTGTAAAACACAAATCCAAGGGAAATCATTAAAATCCCGAATACAATGGCATCGTTGGTAAAGACTGGAGTATTTTCCATAGTGGTAGTTTAAAGATGCAAAATACAAAAATTAAGGCCTAAAAAAGTGACCGATTGGTCACTCCTTATTTTTTTGTTTTGGGTGTCTGTTGTGTTCTTTAAGGTATTGCATTAGCATCCACTCAATCTGTCCGTTAGTACTGCGAAATTCATCCGCAGCCCATTTTTCGACAGCTTTGAGCATGTCTTCATTCATCCGTAATGCAAAGGCTTTTTTCTTAGCCATTAGTATTAATTTTTAATTTGTAGGTATTTAATACGCTTTCAGCTTCATGTTTCTTTTGTGTGCCAATTAATAGTTTCTTACCATTTTTTAATTCGAGCTGAATGCCGATATCTTCAGAGACATTTATAGCTTTCCCATTAGCTTTACTAAAGAGTTTCCCACCTCTTAAGCCCCAGCCTCCATATTCTCCTATTGGACTGTAACTTCTAACATAAGCTTTGTTTATGTCTCCCCACACAATACTCTTATTTGTCCAATGAAAAGGAAAAAATTTATAATGAATACCTTTTTCATCAATTCTAGAGGTCAACTTAAACAAGAATATAATACCAGCAGCCAAAATAACTACACTAATGATTGAGACCAGCTCAATAATAGACATACTTTTAGAATCTTTGTAATATGTGCCCAATACTATTCCTAAAGGCACCAGCGTACTAATGGCCACTAGAATAATGAGCCATAATTGAGTAAATCGTTGCTGTTCCTTAAATATCCGCATTATCTGTTTTTATCACGTTCAAAAATAATAAAAGGGGAATTTTGCCCAACGTGTTTAACTTCCCAGCCTTCCCTTGCATATTGGTTCAAAAGATCTTCATATTTTTGAAATCGATTTCTTAAAGATAGTTTTGGCTGTATAACTTTATATTCTTTCATATTTTTTAAATTTATTCATTTTCAGAATTCTCATTCAGGAATACTAAAGCTATGATGGTACCAATACATAGACCTATAATACTACCCGCAATTAAACCTACAACAATATTACCAGCAACAACGCCTACAGTTATTCCTAAACTTGTTCCGCCAGAACTTCCAAGAGCAATACTTAAAATTTGTGACTTGTTCATATTAATGATTTAAAGTGCCTGCATTTACAATTGGTGATGCATCTTTGTCGCCACAAAGAACAACCATAAGATTACTAACCATGGCTGCTTTACGCTCTTCGTCTAAATCTACAATTTGGTTTTTGCTCAATTCATGTAAAGCCATCTCGACCATGCTTACAGCACCCTCTACGATTTTATGTCTGGCAGCAACGATTGCAGTAGCTTGCTGTCTCTTGAGCATGGCATTGGCAATTTCTTGAGCGTAAGCTAAATACCCGATGCGTGCTTCTAATACTTCGATGCCAGCAATCAATAAGCGTTCTTCAATTTCTTTTTCAAGAGCTTCACTAACTTCATTGACGCTAGAACGTAAGGTAATGTCTTCATCATGTCCTTCATCTGCAAAATTATCGTAAGGGTACATGCTTGCTAACTTTCGGACGGCAGCATCGGTTTGCACGCGGACAAAGTTTTCGTAATTATCCACATCAAATGCAGCTTTGTAGGTATTAAATACCCTCCACACTAAAATGGTGCTAATCATTACAGGATTACCCAATTTATCATTGACTTTAAGACGTTCGCTATCAAAGTTACTAGCCCTTAGAGATATTTTCTTTTTAGTATAAAAGGGATTGACCCAATAAAAGCCATTCCTTTTAATGGTACCGACATATTTTCCAAATAACAATAGGACCCTCGAATTGTTTGGCTGCACCATTACAAAGCCAAATGCCAATATTAAAGATGATACAATGGCAATGATAAACCATGGGCTTCGCAATAAAATCATTGCGACAATACTACCGATAAATAATACAAAGAATACCAATAACATTAGGTATCCGTTAGCAGGGACAATGACTTTTTCTTCTTTCATGATGTTGGATTTTATAAGTTAAATTCAAAATGATATTATTTTGATATCATAAAGATATATTTTGTTTTTTGATTTTCAAAATATTTTATGAAAATTATTTTTTTGGCACGGGATTTGAATATAGTATTGGTGTAATGTAAAATGCAGAGTTCGCCTGGTTAGCAGCTCAATAAATGCACACATTACATTGGTTGGTTAGTTAGTAAAAAAGCATCTTCGTCTGAAGATGCTTTTTTTATTGAAGTAAGATGGATTTGCTTTATTTATTGTAAGGACAGTAGCATTTATCACTTTTAAAAAGCCCAGCAAAGAACTCGCCAATGTTGCCACTATCAGTTCTAAATATATCTATAAAGACACTTAAACTTAATACGTTTGGATTATATGGTTTTAAATCAGCAAGGTTTACCCCATAAGCAGACCTAATAAAATCTTCGCGTTCCTCTTCAGTTTCTGCTAAGGCCATTTCGTAACGTAGGTCAATACCTATACTTTTAAATTTGAATGTCACTCCAAAATTTAAATTCACGGCTGTTTTTTCTAAATCAGGACCTACATTGCCTGTTGTAAAAGAAGTTTCTTGTACACCTTCAATTTCTGCATCACTAAAAAAACCAAAGTCAGGACCAGCATATACTGATACAGGACCAATAATGTCGTAACCTAATAATATTGGAAAGTCAATTTTTGAACGTGTCCATTTGGATTGCTGATCTGGAAAATCATAATGATTTTGAAAGGACATGTAGTTCAGTTCTGGGCGTACATAAAACTTTCCGAATTGTGCCACAAAATAGCCGCCAAACTGAAAACCGATATCCTCAACCGGGTCAAAAACAAGTCCGGCTTCAGGGCCGTTTGGTCCGTTAGAACCAACAGTTATAATTTCGCCGATAGAGTAGGTATTGAATCCGCCACGCACACCAAAGCCAAATTCTTGAGCTTGTAGTGAAAAGGGCAGACAAAAAAGTAAACCAATTAGTAGGTAATTAGATTTCATGATACATAGATTTGGGTGTATTCAGATTTTGAAAGTAGAATTAATTTCAAAAAACACCCTGATTTGTCGATGAGTGACAAAAAATAACTATGAAATCACTAATAAAAACAAATTTTTCGGCTGAAATGCCTATCTGTTTGATTCTATGAAGGTTACTATGCTTTTGATGAGTTCTGAAGAAATAGGTCTAAAGGCCTCGTTATAGGACTTGGAATTTTCCAGGTCAGAACCTTCAATTTCAAAAAGAACATGATTCATGTTTTCAATGATTTTTAGCTCCGCTTTAGAATTTGCAGCAGCTAATAAATTGGCCTCATCAACAGACACTTGAAGATCTTTTGTGCCATTGATTATAAGTACAGGCATTTCCAAAGATTTTATTTCTTCTGTAGGATTGTATTGCATCCAGCTTATCATAAATTTTTGAAGCTCTTCATTAAACATATTACTCAACTCTTTGGGATATTCTTTTGTGGTCTTTCCTTCTTTCAACTTTTCGACAACAGCAGTTGTGGCTTCCGTAAAATAGGGAGCAGTTTTATTGACTTGCTCTATGAGTACATCCCCTATATTTTGGCCTGCACCAGCTAAGGAAATAAATCCATCGGCATTGTCCTCGGCTGCAAGGATACCCACCAAACTACCTTGACTGTGGCCAATAATATATATTTTGGAAAAATTTGGATTGTCTTTAAAATGGTCGATACATGCCTTTGCATCATCAACAAAATCATCAAAGCTAATTTTCTTTTCTAATTTTCCCATTTGAATTTGCTTTACAGTACGCTTATCATATCTAAATGAAGCAATTTGTGATTCTGCCAAAGCTATTGCCAATTTTTTCAGGGAGTTATTTTTTAAGGTATTCTGGTTTCCATTTCTATCAGTAGGACCAGAACCTGCAATAATTATTACCAAATCGGGCTTAGAGTTAGAGTTGGGCGTTAATAGCGTCCCTTCTACCCATTTATTGATTTCTATTTCTGTACTTTGAAGAGGATTGTTTTGCCCAAAAAGAGTAAGTGATAGACAAAGTAATAAACTGAGAAAAGCTCCTTTCATAGTATTTTTTATTTACGGACAAATATAGTCCAAAGACTGATAAAAAGGTATAACGCTCGGATCGCTTTTGTTATTATAGCAGTGTGTTTTATCGATGAAATACATTATTTCATCTTTAAATGTTAAAATTAGGTGTATTTCATCGATTAATAATGTATTTAAACTATATAATTGAAATAGGATTTTATATTTGTTGTGTACTAAAATTTAGTTTTTAGTTCAATGGATTAATTAATTAATATTTGCATTATGTTATTGGTTTAGAGACCCTGAATCTACTAGCATATATTAAAGCAAATTATTAGAAAAACCGAGATTGAGGGATCTCGGTTTTTTGCTTTTATAAGGTTTGCAAATTTCTAAAGGTGAGGTTTATTCTACCTCCAATATCCTTTTTAGTTTTGGCTATTTGATGTAGCCAATGATGCTGCATTTCTCCTTTCATTACCAATAGACTACCGTGTTTCAATACTAATTTATGTCTCTCTGATTTTATGGTTCTATGTTTAAAATGGAATGGACGTTCCTCACCAAAACTTAATGATGCAATTATGGGGTTGTTCCCTAATTCCTTTTCATTATCTGCATGCCATCCGTTACTGTCATTGCCATCTCTATACCAATTCAATAAAACGGTATCAAAATTTTGACCACATGTATTAGAAATATCAGCTTCAATTTTAATAAGCTTTTTAGTAAAGGGTTTTGGGTGCATAAGGATACCTGAATAGGAATACGTTTTACCATTCTTACCAAATAAAGCAGTTAATCGTGGCTGTTTATAGGTTTTTCCATAGACCGTAATATCATCTTGTTGCCACTTTGTGCTTTGCTTTAAGCTTTCATAAAGTCGATCTGCTTCTCCTTTTTTATAGAAATTTGGATAATAAATAAGCTCAGCATTGGGTAAGCACATTACTTGTTTTTCTGCAGAAAACAGTTCCATAGTTTAATTTTCTCTAAATTAGCTATTGAATATGAATTACAAAAATCTACTTTTAATCCTCTTATTTGGCTTGCTTTCTTTTCAAGAGCGTAAGGATATGCCCAAGGATTTTACAGATGTCTCTGAGGTTATTGCTGATTTGGATGTAGAGCTTCGTTATTATTCAACTCATAATTTTGTCGGTGACACAATAAATGGGTACCATTCTAACACGCTTTATCTCACCAAAGCAGCAGCAAAGCATTTAAAGTTAGTACAGGACGAACTACAGCAACAAAACCTATGCTTACGGGTTTATGATGGCTATAGACCACAAACTGCTGTAAACCATTTTGTACGTTGGGCAAAGCAGATTAATGATACTATAAATAAGCAGGAGTTCTACCCAAAAGTTGATAAAAGTAATTTATTTAGTGAAGGATATATTGCGAGTAAATCTGGTCATAGCCGTGGCAGTACAGTAGATTTAACCATCATTGACGGTGAGACTAACATTCCTTTGGATATGGGAAGTCCTTATGATTTTTTCGGACAACCGTCTTGGGTAAATTATGAATCCATAACAGCTGAACAAAAAGCAAATAGACAACTTCTACAAACTGTAATGCTGAAGCATGGATTCAGGAATTATCCTAAAGAATGGTGGCACTTCACGTTACGAGGTGAGCCATTTCCTGATACGTATTTCGACTTTCCAATTAAATAATTACTTGCGATTGCGTTTCATATGCAAGAAAACACCAAACAGGTTAATGCCCAATCCAACAGGTATGAGGTATGTAAGCGATTCACCCGTTTTAGCTTGATAACCAATAATACCTCCTAAAATTACTATACCGATAATGGCAATGATAAGGCCTGTTTTATCTTTCATAGTTATCTTTTAAAGATATGAATATGCCCAATACATCAATACAAATTGTAGTGGTATACGAAGGTATAAAATCCACTTTGGTATGCCAGCACCGGCTTCTTTGCTCGTTAACATGTAAAAATGAACACTCAAAAACATAATGAGCATTAGCATAATTCCGATAAGGCAAATATCTCGTGTTTCTGAGGATAATAACCCTAAACCTAAAGCAATTTCGGAAACGCCACTAATAAGTACTAAAGCCTTATGGTTTGGTAAATAGTTGGGCATAGTACGCATATACATTTGCGGTTTAACAAAATGTGAAATTCCTGCAATAATATATATCGCAGCCATTAAATATAAGTGCCATGGTTCATTCATCTTTATAAATTTTAAGTGTTAGTCCTATTCCGTAGTTATAATATCCTTTGTCTAATAAGGTTGATTTAAAGCCATTATTAGCTTTAAACGGAGTCCAATCATTGTCATTGATAAAGACACGTTTAATATAAGTTCTATGTGGTTGTATTTCGTTAGTAAAAGGCAACAAGGGTCTAAAGTTGGTAGGTATTTTTACAATACCAGACTGACTTTTGATTTCCTTATATTTTTTATTGGGTAATAATTTACCTTTTGAGTCGGTGTAGCCCAAAACCTGTAGAGACACAAAGACACCTTCCTTTTGCATAAAAATCGAGTTTCCAGATACATCGAGTTCATGAAAATCACCATCTTTCTCAGTAGCCCTAAAGACTATGGTTTGGTAGGAAAGGACTTCGCCTGGAAGACCATTTTCGTTTTTATAAAACTTGACTTTAAATAGGGTTGAAAATTTCTTTTTATCACTGTTTTTCTTCTTGCGCTTACTCCAGTCCTTAGATTCTAAGGCGATAGGAAACTTAACCGATGCAATCTGCGTCAACGAGCTTTCTTCATTCGGAAAAAATACAGCGATTTCAGATTCTATGGTCGGTAACCAGCAATTGTAATAATCGTCATCTAAATAGGGCTCGAGTTCTTCAGTCTCAAAAGGTCTATTTGGTGTATAACTCAAAAGCACTTCGTCCAACTGATCTATCTGAGGCTGAAGAAATAATTGTTTTTCAATATTTGCGCTGGCCAAATCAAGTTCCTTATAACCTAGAGCAGAAATAAAAAGCGAATCAATATCCGGGTATAATTTTTTATTAAAAACAAACACACCTTCATCATCGGCAAAAATACCATTGCCATTTCCGAAAGACACTGTAGCATAGGAAACAGGTATCTTAGAAATACTATCTACTATTTTTATTTGGCTCCAAAGTACTTGAACACCTAAAAAAAATAAAGGAAGGAAGATGGTTTTATTGAGCATGGTCGTTAATACTGCTTATAAATATAACCAATATACTTTTTCAACCAGATAAAATCTACTTAATGTCCTAAAAATCCGATGACTAATTTCAAGCTGCTATAAACATCGAAAAAAAGCATAAAAAAACGTCCAACCCATTTGGTAATGAGTGAGACGTTTTTCGTCTTTTGATTGATTAGTTGTTTTTTAGTCGTCCAACGCTCTTTTGGTTTGTGTAAAACCGACATATAGACCTAGACCTGCCATGATAAAAATTACAGCAACAATTGCCCCATCATTTAATCGGGTATATTCATCGATAATGGAACCTATAAAGGCGCCAACACCAATACCCATTAAAAGAAATGCTAGATTTAATATGACTATCTTCCATGAAGACCCTGCGCGTTTACCAATATTAAAGATGCTTGCATCCGCACCTTTTTCTATTAAAGCTAGCCGTTCTTTATTTCTTGTAGAAAAGTATAAGTACACAATTCCAAAAATAGCTGCGAACATGCTAATTGGTATTAAAATTTCTTCATCCATAATGTTTGTTTTTAAATTGATTAGTTTTAATTGTTCAAAGCTTATGACGACTGGTTTTTGATTTAGGTTACAATTTTTTCAAAAAAATTAATTTTTATCAGTTTGTGTAACCTTATATACATAGTTGTCGTCTTAAATAAAAATGACCACCAACGACGAAAACATATTAATAGATGCTATTAATAATGGCGATGCTAGAGCTTATGCACAACTAGTAGATCGTTATAAGGATCTGGTCTATACTTTAGCGATAAGAATGTTGAAGAACAGGGAAGAGGCCGAAGAAGTAGCACAAGATACGTTTATCAAAGTTTTTAAGTCATTGGATAGGTTTAAAGGGGATTCTAAGTTTTCGACTTGGATTTATAGAGTGGCTTATAACACGTGTCTGGACAATATTAAAAAGAACAAAAAGCACATAAACAATGTTGCAATAGATGAATATACTTTTAATAAGTTAGATACTATTGATAATGCTTTAGACAATATAATTAAGGAAGAAAGGAGTACTTTAATAAAAGATTGCATCAACAAATTACCAGAGGATAGCAGTGCATTGTTAACCTTATTTTATTTTGAAGAATTATCTTTAGAAGAAATTTCTAAAATCATTAATGTTGAAGCCAATACGGTTAAGGTGAAATTGTTTAGAGCTCGAAAAAAATTGGCAGTTATTTTAGAGCAATACCTGCAACCGCAAAATAGTTTGAATTATGGAGAAGCATGATAAAAAAATAGAGGAGTTAGTTAATAAGTTAATGACGGATGATAGCTTAGAGCAAGCGCCAAATGACTTTACAGATAATGTAATGTCTAAGATTGAAGCCTTGTCAGCATCTAAAGCAATAGTTTATAAACCACTTATTCCAAAATATTTGTGGTGGCTAATAGGTGCAGGCTTTTTAGGATTGGTTAGTTATGTCCTTTTTCAAGACTCAGGCAACACGGCAAGCCTTTCCGAGCGTTATAATTTACCGGATGTGGCGCTTAATCCATTCGAAGGATTCTCTTTTGATTTTTCTAATACATTTATGTATGTGTTTGTTTTACTTGCTATTATGTTAAGTATTCAAATTCCGTTATTGAAACAGTATTTTAATAATCGTATGTCTTTTTAATTAGGATAATACCAAAAGGGAATACGAGCTACATAGGTGCTAACGGTATCGTTGTTTCTTATAATTCTTTTTCTAATGATATTTAATAGATGTTTACCTTCAGGGAGATCTTTTATGCCAATATAACTCTCAAAACCCCTTTGCTTCTTCAAGCTTTCACCTAGGATAAAGTCACTTTTATATGTTATGGTGTCAATTTTTACACTATACACATAGTTGAGTGTTTTTATATATTCTTTTTGAAGACTGTCCCTTTTAGACCATCTAAAATTTGAATCAAAAAACATCTTAGAATTTAATCCACGAATATCGTTTTCTGGTTTAAGACCTTGGTTAAAATCCACGACATTATCTTCAATATTCTCGTCGAGAACCAAGAAAATTTTTATAAATGGATCAGTAATAACCTTTGATGATATAGCAGCACGTTTAATAAAGTCTGCATCTTCGGTGAGTAAATCTTCGTAGTTTAAAGAATTTGCAATTATGGTATTAGAGTTGAGGTCTTCGCCAAAATAATTAGAACGTTCATAAACAAAGGAAGAACCTATTAGTATTAGTATAAAGAGAGGAACTAATAAAAAGCTTAAGCGTTTTCCAAATTTGTTATCTAAAAAGTTATAGACGATTGGCCGATATAGAAATGATAAGGTAATAAAACTAAAAACCCAATATACCGGAAAATAAATCTTACTAATCCACTTTTTTTTCTTTAACCAGCCTTGTGTAACAAAATCAATAAATGTGATAAACATGCCTATGGTAATAAACAACATCATCGGAATGCCTAGCCACAATCTAAATGTCTTGTTGAGGTTGTCATTATCAAGAATGTAATTTGCAATTAAAGCAATACATACAATGGTAAAGGTTAGGGCTAGAACATAGAATATAAGAAGAAATGATATGGCAAATATGATACTGCAATAATCTTCTAGCCGTGCAATGTACCTATCGAATGAGCCAACTCTTTTTTTAAGGTATTTAGTGAATTTTGGACTATAGTTGAGGTAGTCATAATCAATATCCCCGGAAACATAGCGTAGCCCCAATGCTCCAATCCATAAACCTCTGAGAATAACATGCAGAATTAAATTTAGGGCTAAAATGGCACAAGAGACCAGAGCCACCATAAGTATAATGACCATGTAGATTTTTTCATCATTTTCTGCTGCAGTTAGGGCTACAGATATAGGGTCAAAAATCGAGAATAGACCAAAAATGGCAAAACCAGAAATAATCAGTTCTAATTGCCAACTTTCTTCCTGTAGTTTTTGTAATAGCTTTTTAAAAGCCGGATTATTATAATCTTGACTCATGGGTTGGTTGATTTATTTCATCCTAAATTTAGGTATATTCAATTAAATTTAACTTTTTTTATGACTATTGAATAGTTCTACCAACGTCCTATTCTCCAATCTTTTTGTTCGTTCTCAGATAAAAACGTCCAAGCTATAAAGCGACTTATTTTATGACCTTGTCCCATTTCAACCGTTTTAACCTCTGTAGCATTTACTTTTTGTAAAATCTTGTACGTCGGTTTTAAAGACGTTTCTTTTGAAATTAAACAGGTAAACCAAAGGCATTGCTTACCAAAGTGTTTACTTTCATAAATCATGTCCTTTACAAACCGGACTTCACCACCTTTGGTCCATAACTCATTGTGTTGACCGCCAAAATTGAGTATTGCTTTGTCTGGTTTTTTCCCTTTTAGGTTTTTAAGCTTTTTAAGACTGGCTTTTTGAGCTTCTTCCAATGAGGAATGAAAGGGCGGGTTACACATTGAAAAATCAATGTTCTCATCAGGTTTTAAAATGCCTTTGAAAAAAGCATTACTCGATTCCTGACGTCTAATCTCTACATTGGATTTTAATTTAGAGTTGTTTTGTTCTATGGCTTTGGCTGATATAATAGCAGTCTCATCGGTGTCACTACCTATAAAAGACCAACCGTATTCATGGTTACCAATGATGGGGTAAATACAACTTGCACCAACACCTATGTCTAAACCTTTAATTTGATGTCCTTTTGGGATGTCTTTTTCATCTCTTTTTAAAAGGTCTGCGATATTGTGAATATAGTCTGCCCGGCCAGGAATCGGTGGACATAAATAGTGCTTAGGAATATCCCAAAATTCTATGCCATAATGATGAACTAATAAAGCTTTATTTAGGGCTTTTACTGCTTCGGGATTAAAAAAATCTACTGAAAGATCTCCATACTTGTTTGGAGCAACAAAAGGGGCTAACTCTGGGGAGCTTTTAATAAGGTCATCAAAATTGTAGCGTGTTCTGTGCTGATTCCTTGGGTGAAGTTCTGATTTTATTTTAGGGTGTGCTTTCTTTTTCAATTTTTTATAAGTCTTTTTAGAGTAAAAACAAATTAGGCTTAATAATAATGCTTTTTGTAGTCTATATGATAATTTAGTTGGATTTATCTGGATGCCCTAATTAATAATACAAAGTCTTGTAACAGATGTTGCTTTTACAACAATAGATGAAAATAGGGTGGTGCAATTTAAACCCTACAGACTCACCTGTTTATTCTATAATTATCAAGATTTATATCATCCACACCAACACTATCAAAGGGATGCTCCAATTGGTCTTGGATATTATACAAAGAGATTAGTATGAATTGGGTAACAATGACTATAAGATAGACTATTACAGAAGATTGGTAATCACCAACATTCTTTATCACTTCAGGGGCATAAATAAAAGGAAAGATATAGACGAAAATTAGACAATAGGCCTTCATGCTTATAGGGGTTCGATGAATATGTATGGAATTTAAATTTTCAACAGACTCATGCATATCTTTCATAAACCGGAAAGATTTTTCTCTTACTTGTCTAGATATTACAGCCTCATTTGCAAGTATAAATTGGTATAATTTATCAGTAGATTTATCCACTTCATGCATACCCTTATTTTTAGCACCCAGATGAGCTATAACGGTATTATTAATTTCAAGAAGAATATTATTTACATTATCAATAAACTCTTTGGATCGGTCATTTTTACTAATGAGATAATATTTTAATGTATTAAGTGTGCTCTTAAATTCACTTAAATGTTCTAAAGCTTTTTCCCTACGTCTAAAAGATCCTCTTATCGCAAAGACTAGAGGGAAAATAATTGCAATACTGAGTAATGTAAGATCTACATTAAAACTTATATTAAAGTAAAAAGAAGCATACGTTATTGCGCAAGCAGAAGTCAACACAATAAGTGTCCTTGAATTTAAAATTGTTGAATATTTTCTGATGAGGTTGGTTAATTGGTTATATTTGATAAAGTTAGCAATAAAAATGAATTTCCGCTATTTAAAATATTTTAGCTTAATTGTTTTATTCGTTTCTCTCCCAATACAAGCTCAAGAGAACAATAAAGACAAAACAAAAAAACAGAAGGAGCGTCTTTTTTTACAAACAGAGATACTACCGATCCGATTTCAATATTCTCGAAAAGAAATTAAGGCTAAGACAAATGATTCTACATTTATGAAGTCCAACATAGCCTATCTCAACTCTGAAAATGAGTGGCAAGATGTAGATATAAAAATCAGGGCTCGTGGAAAATTTAGAAAAAAGAATTGTTTTTTTACACCCTTAAAACTGAAGGTTTCTAAGGATAATGCCAAAAAAACGGTATTTAAGGGGAGTAGGAAACTAAAATTAGTTATGCCCTGCAAAAAATCTAATAGCAGTGATTTTGTTTTAAAGGAATATTTGGCTTATAAAATGTATGAGCAAATTTCAGAGTATCATTTTAAAACCAGACTACTAGATATTGAGTATAAAGACGTAAAAAAGAAGGATGACAAACTTTACAAGTTTAAAGGTTTTGTTATAGAAGATGATGAAGATTTAGCCGAGCGAGTTGGAGGTAAGGTTTTTGATAAAAAAAAGCATCCTGCTAATTTTGATGAGGTTACGGTAAGAAACGCACTGTTTCAATTTATGATTGGAAATACAGATTATTCTGTGTCCTATCAACATAATATGAAGATGCTCTTTGTTGACAAAAAATCAGTTCCTATACCATATGATTTTGATCTTTGTGGTTTGGTAGATTCTGATTACGCCATTGTATCAGATTCAAGGAAAAATCCACTGCCAATTACTAAGGTTACAGAGCGATACTATTTAGGATATAAAAGGGATTTGTCTGTGTACGACAAAATCAGAAATGAATATTTAGAAAAGAAACCAGAGATTCTAAAGGTTCTTGATGATCATAAAACGTTTTTTGAAAATATAGAAAGTTATAATAAAGCCAAACAATTCATGTTAGACTTTTTCAAAATTTTAGAGAGCGATTCTCTCTTTAAGAAAGAAATTATTGATAGAGCAAAAACAATTTAGCCTAAAAATTATTTCTTTTCATCTTTTAATACCATCGTTTCTTTTTCTTTTTAGAACCACTGCCTTTACGTCCTTTTTTATGCTTACTGCCTTTCTTTTTATGAACGGTTGGCTTTGCTTTGGGGTCTAAAGGAAATGGATGTTCAGCTTCAACAGGAATTTGAACTCCAATAAATTCTTGTATGGATTTTATATAATTCTTTTCATCCGCAGAACACAAGGAATATGCTATACCAATATTACCTGCGCGACCTGTTCTACCAATGCGGTGAACATAGGTTTCAGGAACATTTGGTAAATCAAAATTCATAACTGTATCAAGTTCATCTATATCAATTCCTCTTGCGGCAACATCTGTCGCCACCAAAATATTGACATAGCCATTTTTGAATTTGTTCAAAGCCGTCTGTCGGTCACTTTGGGTTTTGTCACCATGGATACTATCCACCTTATATCCATTTTCCAATAATCTGTTTTCGAGTTTAGTAACCCCGAATTTGGTGCGCCTAAAGATGAGAACATTTCCTTTTACTGTATTTCTTAGCAAATGAAGGCACAATTGTATTTTATTGCGTTTAGGTACATAATACAACACTTGACTAATGTCATTGGCAATAGATGCTTTTGGTGTGACATCAATACGCTCAGGATCCTTCAATATGGTATTGGCAAGCTGCTCTACTTTATAAGGAATGGTAGCAGAAAATAAAAGTGTTTGTTTTTCATCAGGGCAAAGACGCTCAATCTTTTTTACATCATCAATAAAACCCATATCGAGCATTAAATCGGCTTCATCTAGCACAAGAATGTCAATATAATCGAGATTGATATAATCTTGCTTATGCAAATCGAGAAGTCTACCGGGAGTAGCCACTAAAATATCAACCCCTTTTTTTAGGATGTCAATTTGTGGTTCAATAGAAGTACCCCCGAAGATAACTGCTGATCTTAAATTGGTAAACTGACCGTAGTTTTTAAAATTCTCATTGATTTGGCTTGCGAGTTCTCGTGTAGGGCTAACGACCAGTGCTCTAATCTTCTTTTGACGTTTAGAAGCATCTTGCTTATCAAATAACAATTGCAAAATGGGTAAAGCAAACGCAGCGGTTTTCCCTGTACCTGTTTGTGCAGATGCAACAACATCCTTTTTTTCTAATACTAAAGGAATCGTTTTCTCCTGTACAAAAGTGGGTTCATCGTAGCCTTGAGCATCTATAGCTTTAAGCAGAGGTTTTATAAGTCCTAAGTCTTTAAAAGACATGATTTGAATTTAATGCACAAAGGTAACCTATTTTTTAAGCTACCAAGACATTAGAAAATCACTGGTTTTAAAAATAATTCACTTTTTTTAAAACCGACCCTTTAATAATTACGTAAGTAGAGAGACTGCCCCAAACAGAAAACAAGTATTAATCATTTAAAACTAAAAACAAATGAAAAATTCATTGCTTATTGTTTGTGCGGCATTTGCACTTTCATTGACCAGTTGCGATACTGAGTCTACCGATTACACTCCCCAAAACTCTTTTACTGAAGTTGATAGTAAAGCTTCAAGACAGCCTGCTACAAATCTCAATGGCTCTAAAGTTTACGTGTCTTCTAACAATTCAGGACAAATAGGAGTCTACGATGTGGCCGATGGTAATACCATGCCTTCGATGTCAACATTAAACGTCCCTTATGCTGATGCTGACGGTGTTGTTTATGATGCCAACAGAGATGCCCTCTACCAAGTTAATAGATCAGATAGTAAGCTTGTTGCGTTTTCAGAAATTTCAGGAGCAATGGACGGTGATATGATTTCACCAAGTGCCATGGGACCATCTACTTTTTCTAATGGTAGAGAAGCGACATTATATAACAATAAAGTTGTAGTGGTTGATGACGTGTCTCCAGGAAAATTTAGTAGTTACCATGTTAATGATGAGAATATTAGTGATTTCCGTTCTTATGATGTTGATTTCGAAGTATGGGGGATCCAAGTTACAGGTAAAGACCTTTGGGCTATAGAAGATGCAGATAATAAATTGGCATATTTTAAAGATTTCTTTAGAGCAAAAAGTGGAGCACTTGCTTCAACAATGAGTGTTAGTATAGAAGGTTTGGTTAGAACACACGGACTAAACTATGATGCTAATTCAGATATCATGGTATTGACAGATATTGGTTCTGCTGGGTCAGCAGATGATGGAGCTTTAGTAATTATTACGGACTTTATAAATACATACAACGCTGCAGGAGATGGTGGAACCATTTCTTTGGATGACCAAATTAGAATTGAAGGTGCTTCTACCGAATTAGGTAATCCAGTTGATGTTGTAGTTAATGCTGCTAAGAATGCCATTTATGTGGCTGAAAGAGCGCAGAACAAATTTTTAATTTTTGAAATACCACAAGATAATTGTAATTGTGCACCAATCTACTCAACCGAATTTATGGGTGCAAGTGCAGTCACTACCGATTTTTAAGAGGCTATTAATCGATGTTTTTACATTTGTAAGAACTATTTTTTGAGAGAGAAACCCCTTGCATTTTTGCAAGGGGTTTTTTAATTTAAGTACACATTGGAAATTAAACGTTCTACTGTCGGATGGGTGTTTCCGCCAGCTGGTTCAATCGTAATATTAAGCGACTCTGCATTATCAATATACGTCATGGCCATTAAATTGGCATTCTTAGGTATCACGCCCATATTAATCATTTCTCCATCGACATCTGCCCACATTTGGTAATCATGTTCCTCATCTAATTCGGGGAGGTTATGAGTATGGAGTGCTACGGATTTTGTTTCGTGATTAACGTAACTCGTCAATTTAGCATCTGGTGCCAATGCATTTCCTCTGAGTGTATAGCGTTCTGTATTTTTATCGGTAATCAATCCGAACCAATTGTTTGTTTCTGTAAGAACTTCTTTTGTCGTATTTAAATCCTGTTTCAATTTAGAATTTTCTTGTCTAACAATTTGTAAATCTTCTTTAATGCCATTCATTTCAGAATAGAGATAAAAACAGCCAAACATTAAAATTGCAGCGATACTTGCAGCAATCATTATTGGCATACGAGAGTTTTGATTTACAGAAATCTCTGAGGTGATTCCGGTTTCTTTTTTTATATTCTTAAAAAGACCTGACTTTACATATTGAGGAACTTCAATCGTATTCTCTAAGCTAATTTTCTCAAGATTAAGCTCTATCTCGTCAAGTTGATGACGTAATTCAGTATCTTCTTGAAGCATCCTATCAAGTAAAACTTTATCATTAGCAGTCAATGTTCCTATAGCATACTGTTCTAACCAACCTTCTTCTATTATTTTTTTCTTTTCCATCTTCATAAGCCTTTTCCAAACGTTAAAACAAAAACCATTGTTTTTGAATAGATTGTTTTCAATTCCCTAAGCGCTTGTCTAACATAAGATTTAAAAGTACCAAGTGGTACATCCATTTCTTTATAGGCTTCTCTGTGTGTTAAACCCTTAAAATAAATAAGTTCTAACGCTTTTTGGTGATGTTTCTCTAACTTTAGAATTGCTCCTCTCAAAGCTAGAGAATCGTCATTTTTAGTAATGTTATCTTCTGTACTTTCATATACACTAAAATCATCGGTTTGGATGAAGGGGTCTGATTTTCTTAGAAAATTTAGCGTTTTATTTCTGGCTATTCTATAGGCCCAAGTGTAAAAGCGCCCTTTATCTGAATCGTATTGGTGTGATTTTTCCCAAATAGTCATAAAAGTCTTCATCAAGAGATCTTGTGCAGCAGTTTCGTCTTTTGTCATTTTAAGAATCACAAAATATAACGCTTCAGAATATTTGTCATATAAGCTCGACAATGCTCTTTCATTTTTTGTTTTTAGCTGTTGTATAAGAAGAGAATCGTCGTGCATCAATGTTAAAGATTTGCCAAAATACAGATGTGCTTCATCCATAATGCCAAAGGCTGTGTAAATATAAATGAAAGCGTTTCAAAAGTAAAGTAAACGCAAAAATTAGTTTAACCAATAAAAAAATTTAAAATGAAAAAGTTAGTATTTATTTTCACAACTGTAGTCGCATTAACCTTTAGTACTGCAGCTACCGCACAAAAAACTATTGTAGATGTTGCTGTAGGCAATGATGATTTTTCAACACTAGTAGCTGCATTGAAAGCTGCGGATTTAGTTTCTGCCTTACAGGGTGATGGACCATTTACAGTCTTTGCGCCAACTAATGCAGCATTCGGAAAAATTGACAAAGCAACTCTTAATTCTTTACTAGAGCCAAAGAATAAAAAGATGTTAACAAATATCTTAACCTATCATGTTATTCCATCGAAATTAATGGCTAGTGATGTGGTTGCTGCTTTGAAAAAAGGAAACGGAAAGGTAGATGTAAAAGCATTGAACGGAGCTACATTGACTGTGATGTCTAAGGACGGAAAGATCTGGTTGAAAGACCAGAATGGCAATTATAGTGAAATAGTCGCAACTGACGTAAAAGCTAGTAACGGTGTAATTCACGTAATTGATACTGTAGTGATGCCTAAATAATTTGGGAAGAACTGTTATGAAAAAGAAAAGCACTCAAAAATTGAGTGCTTTTTTTTAGTTGTAATATCTAGTAAGCTATTCTTTTTTAGCCTTCACACTAATCTGTAGTTCAATATCATCATTGATAAAGGAATCTCCCAAATTATCAAAGAAAGATTTAGAACCATATTTTACATTCCACTTAGAGCGGTCTATAGTAAAAGTGTCACTTGTTAACGTCATCATATCCCCTTCGGATGACATACTTACCGGAATGGTTATATTATTTGTAGCATCCTTTAAGGTCAAATTACCAGATAGCATCGCTTTTCCATCTTTCATTTCCATACCGGTCACTACAAATTTTGAAGTTGGGTACGTTTCAATAGCAAAAAAGTCATCACTTTTTAGGTGTCCAGTTAACTTTGCATGGGACTCTTCTTCAACAGGGATATCTTTAACAGTTATTGATGACATGTCTATTTCAAAAACTCCGCTTTCAATTTTATCCTCAGATACATTCATTGATCCGTTTGACACAGAAATGACACCATTATGTGTGCCTGTTGGTTTAAAACCTTTCCACATAATAGTAGATTCGGTAGGGACGACGTTGTAGGCAACAGCTGATGCTTCAGCCATTGCTGCGTCTTCAGCCTCTTTAGTTTCTGCTTCATTGGCTTTGTCCTTACAGCTAGATGTAAAAATCAGTGATGCAATAACAAAGGTATTTAATACAAATTTTTTCATTTTATTTTTTGTTTAGTGATTAAATATCAAAATTAAACAAAATTCGCCTAGGTAAATTGTAAATATTTGTTAATGACATTTTGACATTTTAATAATAATGGCAGTACTTTTGCCATCTAAATCAAAGATTTAAAACAGACGCTTAAAATGAGCAAAAAAGATATAAAAGAAGATAAAAAATCAAATCAGGTCGAAGACACTGCGACTGAAACAGTAAAGGAACCTGAAACAAAAAAAACTTCAGAAAAAGAAAGCCAACAGGAAGAATTGACTGTAGAAGAAAAGTTGCAGGAAGAGTTGGTTAAAGAAAAGGAAAAGTTTATGCGCCTTTTCGCCGAGTTTGAGAATTATAAAAAACGTACCACTCGCGAGCGTATAGAATTGTTTAAGACAGCGAGTCAGGACGTGATGCTGGCCATGTTGCCCATACTAGATGATTTTGAGCGTGCTTTGACCCATATAGAAGAAGACAAAGAGGCAGAGGAATTACGAAAGGGTGTGTTGTTGATTTATCAAAAATTAATGTCCACCTTAGAACAAAAAGGCTTATCTAAGATTGACGTAAAACAAGGTGATGCCTTTAATGCGGACGACCATGAGGCAGTGACTCAAATACCTGCACCTAGCGACGATCTTAAGGGTAAAATTATAGATGTAATCGAAAAAGGGTATAAGTTGGGAGATAGAGTGATTCGTTTTCCAAAAGTGGTGATTGGCCAATAAATTTTAATGCATTTTCTTAAAAAAGGAAATGACCAAAACGCAATGAATGAAAGAAGACTATTACGACATATTAGGAATTAGCAAAAATGCATCGGATGCTGAGATAAAAAAGGCGTATAGAAAAATGGCCTTGAAATACCATCCAGATAAAAATCCTGATGATAAAGAAGCTGAAGATAAATTCAAGAAAGCAGCTGAGGCTTATGAAGTTTTGAGTAATGCCGACAAAAAAGCACGTTACGATCAGTTTGGACACCAAGCTTTTGAAGGAGCAGGTGGCTTTGGTGGTGGAGGCATGAATATGGATGACATCTTTAGCCAATTTGGTGATATCTTTGGTGGAGCTTTTGGTGGAGGCGGATTTAGTGGCTTCGGTGGAGGTGGAAGACAGCGTGTTGTTAAGGGGAGTAATCTGAGAATACGTGTAAGTCTAACTCTAGAAGAAGTTGCCAATGGTGTTGAGAAAAAGATTAAGGTAAAACGAAAGGTCCAGGCTGATGGTGTCACCTATAAAACGTGTAGTACTTGTAATGGTGCTGGTCAGGTTACCAGAGTCCAAAATACCATCTTAGGGAGAATGCAAACTTCTGCACCTTGTCCTACATGTAATGGTACTGGTCAGTCCATAGATAAAAAACCTGCCGGTGCTGATGCACAAGGCTTAGTAGCGAAGGAAGAAACAGTCTCAGTAAAAATTCCAGCTGGTGTTGTGGATGGGATGCAACTAAAGGTAACCGGAAAAGGTAATGAAGCGCCTGGTAATGGTATTTCTGGTGATTTATTGGTTGCTATTCAAGAAAAAGACCACCCAACGTTAAAGCGCGAAGGTGATAACTTACACTACGATTTGTATGTTAGTTTACCTGATGCCGTTTTGGGATCTTCTATGGAAATTGATACAGTAACAGGAAAAGTGAGAATTAAGATAGAGCCAGGTGTGCAATCAGGTAAGATTTTGCGTTTACGAGGAAAGGGAATTCCAAGTATCAACGGATATGGTAAAGGAGACCTTTTAGTACATGTAAATGTTTGGACACCAAAAACTTTAGACAAAAGTCAAAAAGAATTTTTTGAAAACATGCGTGGTGACGAGCACTTTGAGCCTAAACCGGAAAAAGGAGACAAATCATTTTTTGAAAAAGTGAAGGATATGTTTTCTTGATTTTCCCTTGTTTTTCATAAAAAAGAGTATATTTGAAGCATCACTAATGCTTATTAGTGATAATTTTTCTTTTTCATAGCAATTTTTTCCCATCCTTATTTTACTATAAGGGTGGGTTTTGTTTTTTTGGTCAAAACACGCAGAATCTTTAATTATATACCTATTTTGGTATAGGAATTAATATCTTTATCCATTGATAAATTAGCAAAAAACCTTTCATGAGTGACCTATTAGTGGCCAATTCCGTTTCCAAGCATTTTGGAAATTTTAAAGCTTTAAATAATGTTTCCATTTCTGTTCCTCACGGAAGCATATTTGGTCTTTTGGGCCCAAATGGAGCTGGCAAAACCACTTTAATCCGTATCATTAATCAAATTACAATGCCAGATTCTGGCGAGGTGTTTTTGGACGGTCACGCCCTAAAACAGCATCATATTAGAGATATTGGTTATTTGCCCGAGGAACGAGGTTTGTATAAATCCATGAAAGTTGGGGAACAGGCTTTGTACTTAGCACAACTTAAAGGGCTGTCGAAAAGTGAGGCTAAAAGCCGATTAAAATACTGGTTCGATAAATTGGATATTGGCGATTGGTGGAACAAAAAAATACAGGAACTCAGTAAAGGGCAAGCGCAAAAAATACAGTTTATAGTTACTGTGCTACACAGGCCAAAGCTGCTGATTTTTGATGAACCTTTTTCAGGTTTCGACCCGATAAATGCTAATATTATTAAAGAGGAAATCTTACAACTTCGAGATGAAGGAGCAACGGTGATTTTTTCTACTCATCGTATGGAATCTGTAGAGGAATTGTGCGACCATATAGCATTACTACACAAATCGAATAAAATATTGGATGGAAAATTAATAGACATTCAACGCCAGTATAAATCAAATACGTTTGAGATTGGATTACAAACATCAGAAAAGGATCGTGTTATTTCAGAAATAAAAGACAAATTTGAAGTACTGCCAGCAACGTTCAAAACCCTAAATGATGATATAAAAATTAATGTAAAAATTGAACCTGAAACCTCTCCTAATCAATTGCTGTCTTTTTTAACAACCAAAGCAGAAGTGCATCATTTTGTTGAGGTTGTGCCGTCTGCAAATGATATTTTTATTAAAACAGTGCAAAACAACTAAGATGAACCATCTGCCATTAATCATAAAACGCGAGTATTTAACAAAGGTGCGTAATCGGTCATTTATTGTAATGACATTTGTGAGTCCGCTAATTTTTATTGCGCTTATAGCTGTTGTGTCTTACCTATCGCAATTAAATAACGATAAAAAAAGAACAATTTCCGTTCTTGATGATTCAGGAATCTTGTCTAGCATTTTCGAAAATACAGAGAATACAACCTATAAGCGGTTAAGCAATATGACCCTGCAAGAAGCAATAACTGATGTTAAAAAAGAAGAAAATTACGGGCTTCTGTATATTCCTAAAACTTCGGATTTTGAATCAATTTCAGAAAATATCAAGTTTTATTCCGAAGAATCCCCTTCAATAAGTGTCATTTCGAGTCTTGAAAATAAATTAGAACGCAAGTTGAATGAACTTCAACTTTTAGAAAGTGGTTTAGACATTGCAATGATAGAGGAAGCAAGGACTTCTGTGGATATTGGGCAAGAAAGTTTTGATGGTAAAAAAAGTTCTAAAATCGATAACATTTTAAAATTGGCATTTGGCGGAGCAGCAGGGTATTTACTGTTTATGTTTATCATTATTTATGGCAATATGATTATGCGTAGCGTCATTGAAGAAAAGACAAGCCGAATCATCGAAGTCATTATCTCCTCGGTAAAACCGGTGCAACTGATGATGGGAAAAATCATTGGAACCTCACTAGCGGGAATATCGCAATTTGTCATTTGGGTTATTTTAGGGGGAATACTCTTAGTTGTAGTCTCAGCTATATTTGGCATCGATGTCACAGCAATGAATACGCCACAACAAGAATTGGTTAATGAAGCAATGTCTAATGGTAGCGCTCAAGAAATGGCTGAAAATATTTTGTCGAGTATCGCTAGTTTACCGATGACCAATCTAGTGATTGCCTTTCTGTTTTTCTTTGTTGGCGGTTACCTTTTGTATAGTTCACTATATGCTGCCATTGGCGCAGCAGTTGACAATGAAACGGATACCCAACAGTTTATGTTGCCCATTTTAATGCCTTTAATATTGGCAGTTTATGTCGGGATTTTTACGGTGATTGAGGATCCCCACGGCACTGTTTCAACTGTATTTTCTTTTATACCTCTCACATCACCCGTAGTTATGTTAATGCGTATTCCGTTTGGTGTTCCGATTTGGCAACAATTATTATCTTTAATCATCCTTATCGGCACCTTTTCGTTTACGGTATGGTTCGCTTCTAAAATTTATAGAGTAGGTATATTAATGTATGGCAAAAAACCAACATATAAAGAATTGTTTAAATGGTTAAAATATTAGTCTTAATGCTGTTTCAAGATTTAACAGACATCGGGGAAAAGATTACTGAAAGCTCACTTTGGGAAAAAGCAAGGGACTTTTTGCACATGCATTTAGATTTTAATGAAGGCATTAGTATTTCCGTAATGGATTTGCTTATTGTTACCACAGCAATTTTTATAACTACCATAGTATTAAGAATTCTTTTTAGGGTGCTTACAAGGAAATTACCTCGTGACGATAAAGTAAAGTTTAGAGTGGTTTTCGGTTACTTTAGGTGGTTGATATATGTTGTAATACTATTAATTACACTTCATTCGGTTGGTGTCAATGTCACTGCGGTATTTGCTGCTTCTGCTGCACTTTTAATAGGTATTGGTTTGGCACTCCAGACCTTGTTTCAGGATATAATCTCTGGTGTTTTTATTTTAATTGATCAGTCGTTGCATGTTGGCGATATTATTGAGATTGATGGCAAAGTGGGGCGTGTCGAGGAGATAAAATTAAGAACAACTCGAGCAGTAACCATTGATAATAAAGTTTTAGTAATTCCTAATCATTTATACCTAACAAATATTCTTCATAACTGGACACAAAATGGCACCTTAACCCGAGAGAGTGTTGAGGTTGGTGTGGCCTATGGTAGCGATGTGCAATTGGTAAAGCGTTTATTGTTGCAGGCTGCAAGTACCCATGAGGCCGTAATTTCAGAACCAGAACCAACAGTAGTTTTTACCAATTTTGGAGATAGTTCGTTAAATTTTAAATTGGTATTTACATTAAATGACAGTTTTAAAGCAACATTTCCTAAAAGTGATGTTCGCTTTGAAATTGATAAACTATTTAGGGAAAACAACGTCACTATTCCATTCCCACAACGCGACATTCATATTATTGACCCAAAGAAATAATCCATGAGCTACTGCAAAAAAAAGACCTTTAAATTAGCAGTAGTTTGCCTAATGGTATGCTTTTCTGTAGAGATTGAAGCTCAAATTACTGATTTGGCACGTATCGAATATTCATTTATTCCTAAACGAAAATCGGAAGATCGATACACAAGACTAAGAGCATTGCTTAATTATCCGATTGAGATAAAAGAAGATGCCTATCTCGTTCTCGGTGGCGAATATAACCACGTCATTTTAGATTTGGATGACAAGTATAATTTTGAAACCACACCCTTAGAGACATTACATATCATTGATTTTAGTGTAGGTTATACCTTTAAGATGAGTGAGCATTGGCGAGTTGGTGCAAAAATTAACCCTAGGGTTGCCTCTACGCTTACGGAAGATTTTTCAATCAATGACATGTTCTTAAATGGGGGAGTCTTCTTTATTAAAGACAGATTAGATGCTACAGATATTAAGAGACCTTATCGTATCATCTTGGGCTTAACATATAATGCAACTACCGGTATTCCTTTTCCATTGCCATTTGTCAGTTACTTCAGAAACTTTAGGGAAAATTGGTCATTTACATTGGGAGTGCCAAAGTCTAATCTTAAGCATAGTTTTACTGAAAATCAAAATATACAAGCTTTCCTTTCTTTGGACGGGTACTATGCACATATCCAAAAACCGTCAATAATCAATGGTAAAAGTGTTGACAACATTTCATTGTCTGTACTTGTTGGTGGACTAGGTTATGAGTATGAATTCACAAAACATCTTTTTGCATACAGTTATTTTGGCTATACCTTTAGGCTGAATAACGTGCTTAGAAATGAAAATAGAGATGAAGTTATTACCTTAGATGACGTTAACACCTTGTATTTAAGAACAGGATTAAAATTTAAAATATAATATGCAGAAAATACTGATTATTGAAGATGAAGCCGCTATCCGACGTGTGTTGGTTAAAATATTATCTGAAGAAAGTGACACCTACAGCGTTGAGGAAGCAGAAGATGGATTATCTGGAATTGAAAAAATAAAAAAAGACGATTTTGACTTGATATTATGCGATATCAAGATGCCGAAGATGGATGGAGTAGAAGTTCTTGAAGCAGTTAAGAAAATTAAACCTGAAATTCCTATCGTCATGATTTCTGGTCACGGAGATTTAGATACGGCTGTTAACACCATGAGACTAGGAGCTTTTGATTATATCTCTAAACCACCAGACCTTAATCGACTGTTAAATACCGTTAGAATTGCTCTAGACAGAAAAGAATTAGTGGTAGAAAACACAAGACTCAAAAAGAAGGTCTCAAAAAATTACCAAATGATTGGTGAAAGTGATGGCATTGAGCGCATTAAAGATATGATCGATAAAGTTGCTCCTACAGATGCAAGAGTTTTAATCACAGGACCAAATGGAACCGGTAAGGAATTGGTAGCACATTGGTTGCACCAAAAGAGTGAACGGAGCAAAGGCCCGATGATCGAAGTCAATTGCGCGGCTATACCAAGTGAATTGATAGAGAGTGAATTGTTCGGGCATGTTAAGGGGGCTTTTACGTCTGCTGCAAAAGATAGGGCTGGTAAGTTTGAAGCTGCTAATAGCGGAACAATATTTTTAGATGAAGTAGGCGATATGAGCTTATCTGCACAGGCAAAAGTGCTACGTGCACTGCAAGAAAGTCGTATTCAACGGGTCGGTAGCGATAAAGATATTAAAGTTAATGTCCGAGTCATTGCAGCGACTAATAAGAATTTAAAAAAGGAAATCGAGAACGGAAAGTTTCGTGAGGACTTATACCACAGATTAGCGGTGATATTAATTGAAGTCCCTTCACTCAACGATAGGCGTGAGGATATTCCTTTGTTGATAGATTATTTCGCGAAGAAAATTTCTGAAGAACAGGGAACAGCAAATAAAGACTTCTCTGATAAGGCAGTTAAATTATTACAAAACTACGATTGGACAGGTAATATAAGAGAACTTCGAAATGTTATTGAACGTCTTATTATTTTAGGCGGAAAAGAAGTTAGCGAGGATGATGTAAAGTCCTTTGCTTCAAAATAATATTGATTTATGAAAGAACCACACATAGACGAGTTTAAAATCACGGAACACATTGAACTTAAAAGTTTAAGTACTACCTATAATCTTGATGAGGAGAAAAAAAAGATTGAAAAAGAACTCAATAAGCTCAGTAAAAAGTTAGCGGATATTCAAAATGCCATGTATGCACATGGTAAATATGCTGTACTTATGTGCATTCAGGGTATGGATACTGCTGGTAAGGATAGCCTTATCCGTGAAGTGTTTAAGGAGTTCAATGTGCGAGGAATAGTGTCGCACAGTTTTAAAAAGCCAACGGATTTAGAGCTAAAGCACGATTATTTGTGGAGGCACTACATTGCATTACCGGCAAGAGGAAAATTTGCGATTTTCAATAGAACACATTATGAAAATGTATTGGTCACACGAGTACATCCCAACTATCTGATGTACGAGAATATGCCAGATATCAACAGTGTAGAAGATGTAGATGAAGCTTTTTGGGAACGGAGATTTAATGAAATCAACAATTTTGAAAAGCATGTTTCTGATAACGGGACCATCATTTTCAAGTTTTTCCTTAACCTGTCGAAGGATGAACAAAAAAATCGTTTGCTAAGACGTTTAAATAAGCCAGAAAAAAACTGGAAATTCTCTTCAGACGATCTCAAAGAACGAAAGCTTTGGGATGAGTACCAAGCCTGTTATGAAGATGCAATTAATAAAACCTCTAAGTTTCATGCGCCGTGGTACAATATTCCTGCGGATGATAAGCCGACAGCACGTTATATCGTAGCTAAAATTCTATACGATACATTAAAAACGTATGACGATATCAAAGAACCAGAATTGCCAGATGATGAAAAAGCTAATATTGATCAATACAAACAACAACTTGAAAATGAATAGCCTAAAAATCACTTTATCTCTTGTAGCACTAGTTGCTTTTTGTAGCTCTGGAAATACTCAAGAAGATAAGGACATTATTAGAACCATTTACACACAATCCTTAACCAATGGGCACAGTTACCAATGGTTAGATCATTTATCAAATGACATTGGCGGACGTTTATCAGGGTCAGAAAATGCGCAAAAAGCTGTTGAATATACCAAATCAGAGCTCGAAAAATTAGACTTGGATAGTGTATGGTTACAACCGGTTATGGTGCCAAAATGGGTTAGGGGAGATAAAGAGGAAGCGTATTTTGAGACTGCTAAAGGAAAAACGGAAGTCAATGTCTGTGCCCTTGGTGGCTCTGTGGCGACAGCCGAAGAAGGGTTGGTTGCTCAAGTTGTAGAGGTTCATAATTTTGAAGACTTAAAAGCATTGGGTGAGGAAGCCATAAAAGGAAAAATCGTGTTTTATAATAGACCGATGCAAGCAGATTTAATCCAAACGTTTGAAGCTTATGGAGGTTGTGTAGATCAGCGCTATGCTGGTGCTATGGAGGCTGCAAAATATGGAGCTGTTGGAGTTGTTGTGAGAAGCATGAACTTAAGACAAGATGACTTTCCGCACACTGGTAGCATGTCCTATGGTGACTTACCCGTTGAGCAGCGCATTCCTTCATCGGCCATTTCAACTAATGATGCGGAAGCATTGAGCCAAGCATTAAAAGCTAATGATAACCTCAATTTTTATTTGAAGCAATCGTGCCAGCAAATGGATGATGTGCAGTCTTACAATGTCATTGGCCAAATTACGGGGAGTGAATTCCCTAATGAATACATTATTGTTGGCGGGCATTTAGATTCTTGGGACTTAGGTGATGGTTCTCACGATGATGGAGCAGGAGTTGTGCAATCCATGGACGTGTTGCGATTAATGAAGGAAAGTGGACTAACCCCAAAACGAAGCCTTAGAGTTGTTTTATTTATGAACGAAGAAAACGGTCTACGAGGTGCCACTGAATATGCAAGACTCGCTGAAGCCAATAATGAAAACCACATTTTTGCTTTAGAAAGTGATGCAGGTGGGTTTACACCAAGAGGTTTCTCTTTTGCTGCTAATGAACGGAATTTTAATCAGGTATTAGGTTGGAAATCATTATTTAAACCTTATCTCATCCATTATTTTGAATTGGGTGGAAGTGGTGCTGACGTTGGCCCTTTAAAGACAGATACTAATGTCTTGGCAGGCTTAAGACCAGACTCACAACGTTATTTCGATTACCATCATGCCAGTAACGACACCTTTGATGCCGTCAATAAACGTGAACTGGAGTTGGGTGCAGCCACCATGACCTCATTAGTATACCTTTTTGATAAATATGGAGTCAATCCAATCGATACGCCAGAAATTTTAAAAGATTAATAATGAAAGTGAAGCTTATATTTTGTGTTTGTTTATTGACGCAACTATCATTTTCTCAAGAGAAAAATGAGTTGCCGTATTATGAAGTACCAGATTATCCCGAAGAATTTACAGCTGGGACTATGGCAGCTCGTATGGTCGATGCGCTTGGTTTCAGGTTTTATTGGGCTACAGAAGGTTTAACTGAAAGCGATTTGGCTTATAAACCCAATGACGGTAGTCGTACAACACGAGAAACTATAGATCATATTTTGGGCTTGTCGAACATTATTGTAAACTCAACTTTAAAAAAGCAGAATTCTCAAGATCAGGAAGAACTCACTTTTGAAGAATCGAGAGCGCGTATATTGAACAACTTAAAAACAGCCGCTGATATTCTAAGGGAAAGTGACGATATCTCAGAATATAATATCATCTTCGGTGATAACAAGATTCCCTTTTGGAACCAAGTTAATGGACCTATTGCTGATGCCATTTGGCACTGTGGTCAATTAGCTATTTTTAGAAGAACGACCGGAAATCCGATTAATCCTAAAGTGAATCACTTTACAGGAAAAATTAGAAATTGATTCAGATATTTCTTTTATAAGATTTTCCCTGTTTAAGTTTTCGTTGCTTTTGACCTTTAAAGTAAAAGGGGATAGATTCACTACCCGATTTATAAATCACTAAGTGAAGATGCGGTTTAGTTGTAAATCCAGTAAACCCAGAAATGCCTATTGGTTGCCCTTCTAATATCTCATCTCCTTCATTTACCAAAACTCCATTTACGTCTAAATGCACATAACTTGCAATAGAGCCATCGTTATGCAAAATCATAATTTTATTGGCTTTATTGACACAACGCCGAGTTCTACAGTGCTCATTAGAATCTTCTTTAACAAAAAAGACAATACCAGGTCTAATAGCTGTAATCGTATCGCCAATTTGTGTTCCAAAATCAATGGCGTATTTAGAATGTTTCATATTGTGAGAGAATTTACCCCCAAATGATTGAATGATTTTATATTTTTTTCCTTTTGGATAAGGCAATGAATATTCATAATTATAATCAATACTAGACTTAGGGTTACCAAAGCTTGCCTTAAAGTTGATGTATTTTTTAATATTTATTGAACTAGTGTCGTTTACCTTTTTTATGGGAAGAACTATAGCATTTTTAAGTGTATCCTTTTCTTTTAATAAATAATAAGGAACAATATCAGTGTAGTCTTTTGTTGAATCTAACGCTGAAAGCCTGAGTTCCATAGGAACATAGAAAGGATTTATTAAATCAATATGAACGGAGTCATTAGATATCCTTTTATCACTTTTAATACTTTGACCTAAACTTAGATGTAAACTACCTAAGAATATTATTATAACATATAATGTTTTCATACTAGTCTTATAGATTCAATATATGATAAATTGTTACATTTATTGTAAATATTAATAAAATGAAACAACCCTATTTAAAACAAGTCCATCCAGTACTTCCTGTAAAACACGTTTTGGATTCGGTGGATTATTATGTCAATAAGCTAGGATTTACTTTAGCCTTTAAAGACCCGGGTGATAATCCTAATTATGCAGGAGTCCGCCGTGATGGCATTGAATTACACATGCAATGGCATGCAGAAGAAGAATTTAAAGCAGGTTTGGATGCACTTTTGTTTAGGGTATATGTTGATGAGGTAGATGCATTGTTTGAAGAGTATAAAACTAAAGATGTCTTCCATGATCGTACATCTTTAAAAGACACACCTTGGGGAACGCGAGAGTTTGGCTTTTACGACCCAAGTGGTAATGGGCTTATTTTTTATCGGGATCTTCCTCAATAGGCTCTTTCATCAAAATCTTTACGATTTGCTCATGTCCATTTATTTCTCGTGTAACCAGGATATTGATTTCATTAGGTGACCAATGCGGTAGTGTATCGTTGTTATCATTAAATGTTAAACGACGTTTTCTTGAGCCATCGGACTGCATGGTGTAAATTTCGTAAGTGTCTAAATCTTCTTCAATAATGGTACTAACCAGAATTCGGTTGCTTTGTGTAGGCCAAGTGGCGTATTTACTATCGTCCTTAAAGAATGTTATTTTATAATTTTCATCCTTTAAGTTGCTAAACGTATAGACAACATCTGTTTCTTGATCGTTATTTTTATTGGAATGGTAAAGCACAAAATCTCCACGATGACTCGTTTTTGGATATCTATTTATATGTCCATTATCGACCAGTTTTCGCAATAATTTTCCCTTTTTATGAACACGATAAATATCCATTTGTTCGTCAGATACTTCATGAGAAAAAACCAATTCAACTCCATTTAAATTAAATTGCGGATAATGTTTATTCCCTTCTAGTGGAATCGGAATTTGTTTTAAACTTCCTGAATTTAAATCGTAGGTGTAGATTTCATTGGTACCACTACGATCCGATTCAAATAAAATCATGTTTTTGTATGGATGCCACGAAGGTCTACGGTCATTGGCGTCACTACTAATCACTCGACGCTGCCCATTGCCATTTATATCCATAGTGTAAATTTGCCAGCGACCATCTCTATTGGATTCAAACAAAATAAGTTCTCCATCTTTGTTGTAAGTGGCATAGCGATCATCGGCATTAGTATTGGTTAGCTGAACATCGTTATAACCAAATTCTTGAGTATATAGCGTGTTGAGACAAAGGGAAAGAATCAAAACCAAAATGGAATGCCGAGACATAAGTGAAATAATTAAGGTGTCAATTTATGGCTTTAGACCAGTAATTGCAAACTCTTAAGAGGAAAGTTAATTTTCACCGTTTTCATGCTTTTCCTCCTTCTTCATGCTTATGTAGCGCGTTACTAAACGAATTCCCAAACGGGCAAAAAGGATAATGGCGAAAACCATTACTATGTCTATTCCTGTCATTTGCTATTAATTAAGGTATTGTATAGGTGTATAAGAAAAGAAAAAGTTACAGTAAACGGGTTACTATAACTTTTATTTAACGTTTGTAGAAATAAATTACTTCAACAATCTTTTTAGTTCTTATATAATTCTTTCGATACGGCCTCGTATTTATCTCCTGCTGTCCAAACAGGTGTTTTAGGGTCATTACCAATTTTACGTCCTGAAAGCACATAGGCTCTAAAAAACTTAGTCAGGTAATCATAATCTAATGAATTGGCCTCGTCAATTGGTTGGTGGTAATACTTAGTGACATCACCATCAAAAGACCTGAATCCCATAGAAAATGTTGGTGCAGGAATACCTTTTTTAGCAAAGCTGACATTATCGCTTCGGTCAAAAAGGCCTTGTTCACCAGCCGGGTCGTCAATGGCTTCGAGCCCAAAAGCAGCTGATGCATCCTTAATGTGCTGACCAACTGATGTACGTTCTAAACCAACAATTGTAGCTATTGAGGTGTCGTTATAACCACCATTATCACTATTAAAACAATAGACCATTTGTTCTAACGGTAACACAGGATTCTCTACATAATAACGACTGCCTAATAAGCCTTTTTCTTCACCGGTAAATAGAATGAATAGGGCAGAACGCTTTGTTGGGAATTGTGCTAAGTTTTTCGCCATGGCTAAAACAGTGGTTGTACCCACAGCATTATCTCTAGCTCCGTTAAAGATAGAGTCCGTTTGATTCGGAATCTTACGCACTCCAACATGGTCGTAATGCGCCGAATAAATAATGTATTGATTTTTTAATTCTGGATCGGTACCTTCCACAACGCCTATAACATTTTGTGAATCGAAACTTTGTGCTGGTCGTTCTCCACGAGCGGGAACCTCTAACGTCATTCTTTGATAGTAGTCTCCAGATTCAGGATTTGGCTTTACCCCGTAGCTTCTTAAGGTATTGGCTAAATATGCGGCGGCGATTTTATTTTCTGGAGTCCCTGTTTCTCGACCTTTTAATAAATCATCCGCCAAGAAGTAGATGTGACCTTCAATATCGGATTTTGTGGTTGTCTTTTCAGTTAATTCCTTGTCTGTTGGTTCTGCAACTTTAACTTGTGTTTTACACGATAAACTAAGTAAGGCTAAAAGGGTAAGAATGCTATATTTCATGAGTATTGATTAAATGATTTGTAAAAAGATTTTAAAGGTAAAAATTAATAGTTATAATTAGAGAGTTGGTTTTTTAATTGTTCGGTAGATTTTTTAAGACCCTTTGATTTGACCAGTAAAGAAACTGATGCCCCATGCCTCATCTTTAACGCATTAATAAGTTGCAATTCATGTTTTGGATTACTAAGAAGATCTTTCGATATATTGCCCAATCTTTCATTGTAAATTGTTGTTGCATTTAAAATTTCAGGATCGATGTCTGAAGTATCTAATTGTCGCTCATCAGACTCGTAATAGTTCCCCAATTTTAGCGCCACAGGGATGAAATTCTGATCTGTCAAATAAATGTTATTATTCTGAATAATTTTTTCTGTCCGAGTTAATTCCTGATAATATTCTACGATACTGTTTTTTAATTTCCTACTTTTTATTAATACAATCTGCCCTGAAGATAATAATTCTGTATATGTTGGGTCATAAATCTTAAAAGTTCTACGAGATGTAAGGTGAAATAATTGTTTATAAAAAAGACTATCTATAACGAGACTATTTTCTTGGCTATAATTATTCAATAGCTCGCTGGCCGCTTTTAAGTATTCATTTTCTGCTTTAATTTGAAGGTTGATTTCCAATAATTGTGCATCGAGATCTTGTTGTATATTTTGAAGAAATTCTTTTTCTAAAGCACTTGCCTTTCTCTCTTCATTCCAATTATTAATTTGTAGTGCTAATAAAATACCAACTACGACTAAGATGATTTCGCCAATGGCATATTTAAAGTAGCGTGATGACTTATTTTCCATAATTAGAGATTGACGTATATGTCTAAAAAATTTAATCATTAATTAAAGCCTACTTTACCTTTTACAGATTCAAAGAGTTGTTTAGAGTTAAAACCGACTCCATCTTTGAAGACCGTTTCGAGCTTTCTTATATTTTTAATATCCTGCGATAAATCTCCATCAATTAACAATAAGTCTGCCTGTTTTCCTTCCTCGACCGTACCAGTAACTTCTGAAATTTCAAGAAACTTGGCACCATCTATCGTACAAATTTTAATGGCATCAACGAGAGGGAAACCTGCTTCAACTAGGATTTCAACGGTGCGTTGATTGGCATAACCAGCGACTGTTCTTCCTGCTCCTGTAGGGTCAGTGCCAGCGAGTAAAATCCCACCTTTATCATAAAAACGTTTTACCCAAGCTAAATTTTTATTAAATAAAGCTATGCTAGAGGAATCTCTACCTTGTGCTCTTTTGTGCTGAGATGTCAATCGTTCTTGAATTTGAGGTAACAAAGCATCCAAACCACCTCCTGGTACAATCTCTCTATCCGTATAAGGTTCAAAAACATTTGGTGTTGTTGTTATGGCGGTACCATTTGCGATGAGTAAATCTATAAGTTTGTTGATGTTTTCCCCATCAATGGGCTCGTTTGCTAAACCAGTTCTTGCTGAAAATGGATCACAGAGATTCTCTTCCTTGTCCAACGCAAAATCACTCGAAGCCATAAAGCCGTGTTCTAAATTGTCAATCCCGATTTCTGATGCTTCTTTATAGGTTAACGAGCATAAATGCCCCGTAACCTTTAAGCCACGTTTATGTGCTTCACTAACAGCTACAGATAAATCTTGCTTTGTAATATTATTGTAAACCTTAAACGATGTCACTCCTTTATCTGCCCAATAGTTGACGATTTTTGAGACTTCATCTGTATTGCCTATAAAGCCCAACTCTGGTACTTTTGGACCTTCACGTTCAATAAATGGACCTGTAACGTGCATTTTAGGACCAGTCATTAACCCTTCATTAATCCACTGTTGAACGTTGAGGTCTGATTGTGGTTGAATACTGCCTCCAGTTCTCATGGACGTTACACCACCAGCAAGATAGAGGCGTGGAAAGGTAAAAGTCATTTGGCTTACAGAAAACCAATTCTCAAAAGGAGTGGTATAGAACATGTGCTCATGGAGCATCACTAAACCTGGTATTACCGTTTTGCCTTTTCCGTCAATTGTTTTAATACCAAGTGCCATTGGTATTTTGTCAGCATCACCGGTTCTAAGAATTTTACCGTCGGAAACAACGATTGTTTGATTCTCTTTTATCTCACCACCGGTGCCGTCGATAACAGTGACATTAGTGATGGCAAATTGATTGTCCTCAACGGTGATAAAGCGTTTGACTTGATCCGAAAAGTTCTGTGCAAAGCTAAGCGCTGTGATGCAAAATGTAATTAGTGTGATTTTTAGTTTCATATCTTAATTCTCATTAATATTTTGATTTAATAAATGCAATATATCCTCTAAATATTCTTTTATAGACTCCTCATTGGTAGTCACAAATGATTGATTGATGTAATATTCAAATAAAGATCCATCTACCTTCAGATTATTCATAAAGTCGTAATAATTTTGTTCTGGGGCTGAGATTTTATTGACCACATCGTCTCTTTTGTAGTCTGGTCTATCCTGTGTAAAGTCTGTATTCCTGATTGGGAGGTAGCTATTGACAAGTGGTGATAGATTGTTAATCCAGTATTCTCTCCTAATGACCACATCTTCTTCATAATCGTCTAATTCTGCTGTCCATTGGATAAGCTTAAATTTTAAGTTGTTGTCCTGTAATAATTCTAATTTTCCAGACGAAGTAACATCATTTATAACTCCAAGTCGAGCATCGAACGTGGCAAAATTGTAAACTTTACCCATGAGGCTATCTATATAATTGGGGTTAGGTGTTGAATCTTTAGGGAAATTTAAAAGCGTTTTACAAGCTTGTAAGCACGAGACATTAATGGCATGATCTCTTTTAAGCTCATCAAGATTTTGCTGAAACTCTTCTTTTAGGTTTTGAAGAAGTTGTGCTTCTCGTTTTCGATCTTGCTGTTGGTTATTCCAATTGTTGATTTGGAGGGCAATGAGAATTCCTATGACTACTAACAGTATTTCTCCAATGGCGTATTTAAAGTACTTTCCCATTTGATTTTTTTGAATTAATGAACGACGGATATGTCGGAAGAATTTAATCACGGTGTTTCAATTCTATATCAATCATTTCTATTAAGTCTTCTACCTCTGTTTTAGCAGCTGTTGTTGCATTGTAAATATTTTGACAATTTTCTGTACAAACTATAAGATTATTCTTAAAATCTCTATTATTTTTTAATTGTACATAGTCAACCGGAGAATAGCCATTCATTCTATTATCATCCAAAAAGTTGAAGAGTTCTCGCATGTTTGGTCTAAAAAAGGTCATAAGATTGTTAGAAAAGTTTGAGATAGTGAATTCTATTTCTGGATAAGACATGTTATACAATTTTAAAATGCGCGATTTTAATTCTGGATTTTGGATAATATGAAGACCCTCATTTTCCAATGCTTTATAAGATGTCACCTCGTAATCATGATTCTTACTGTACATAAGGGTTTTGTATTTCAGGTTCATTGAATCATGATGAACCTCGCTTATTTCAAAAAAGTTCTTTATATCTTCGATATTGCGCATATCTAACTCTAGTTGATCAAGATTTGGGTTGATTTGGTTCTTAATATCTGATACCAAAGAGTTTTTTATATTTTTAAGCATTTTAACTTCAACCATTCTTGTTTTACGATCTTCATTCCAATTATTAATTTGAAGTGCAATGAGAATCCCAATAACTACGAGTAGTATTTCTCCAATGGCATATTTAAAATACTTTCCCATTTGATTTTTTTGTATTAATGAACGGCGGATATGACGAAAGAATTTAATCATATTGAGAGGTTAAGATAATTATTTCATCGACAAGAGAAACAGTTTCAGAATAACGAACTAAACATTCATTAAGGAAAAACAAGTGGTTTTCTAATAAATTTTCAAATTCCAGATCGGTTAAAAAGGTTGAATAGTTTGCCGGGATTGTTCCTTTTGTAGACCAGTTATAACCATTAACAACGCCGGCATCTCTCCATGACATGTGTCTATTTAAATAAGGTAGCATTTGATTAAAAATCCATCTTTCAATTTTTTCTTCCCTAGAGCTGCATATATAGATTAGACTTTGCCATTCGGATAATTTATTGAGCAATTTTGAATTATCCAGAGTTTTTAATTTTCCTGATTGAATGACTTCTTGAATGGCATTGTTTGAAGGCAAATAATCAATGGTTGCAAAAATCTGATCCATTAAACTATCAATTTCCTTTTGCTTATAATTTTTCGATTGTTCTACCCCAACAAATTCCATCATTTTCATCCCAGAATTTTTTGCTAAACGATAGCGATCAACAATTTTAGTAAGGTCTCTTTTGTTTTGGCTGAATTCGGAATTAAGGTTTTTAACGATTCTTTTGCGTTCAATGCGGTCTAAGCGGTTTTGGTTCCAAGTATTGATCTGGAGTGCAATGAGTATGCCTATGACCACGAGAATGATTTCTCCTGCGGCATATTTAAAATAGCGGCTTGTTTTGTTTTCCATAATTAAGGTCTGGCGGATATGTCTAAAGAATTTAATCATCGCTATTTGTCGTCTTCTCTAATTGATACAGTTGTTGTTGAAATTCAAAGAATTTTAATTCTTGGGTGTAAGGATCAATACTAAAGGTTCTGTTGGTATATTCATCGCCAATCCCAACATAAGCATTATCACCATATTTGTAGAGATTTAAGTCAAAATTAAAACCGATTAATTTTAATTCACCTTCTATGGGTTTTATGGTTAATTCTTGATTTCTTATACAACAATAGGTTCCTTCTAACTGCTCAACGTCTTCTTCTTCTAACTGAGAAACAGAGAAAAAAGAAGGAATCTCCTCCTTATTTAAAAATTTAGCAATGTTTTTATACGTTATTTGGCCCTGTACATAATAGTTGAATATGACATTTAAGGAATTGTGTATGGCATTGTGGTATCTTACAATTCTGTTTTTTCTTATAGCATCATTTTCCATATAGTTTAATAGTTTTGGATTTAGGCCATTGTCTACAGTAAGGCCCTCACTAAACCATTCTTTTTTATGAAGTTCGGCATATTCTTCGTCTAAAATGGGTTGAAAATTATTTTTATATAAGTCAGTTGGTTCATAAAGATCAACGATTTCAGCGAAGATTTTTTCGTGGCTTTGTGGTATCAAAGCACTCATACTTTTTAATTGTTCGTAAGAACGCTTTCTAAACGCAAGTACCCTAATTTGCATAGGTATAGCTTGATATCCAAGGTAAATAGAAGTACTGTCTTTATAATAGTCAAGCCCTTTTTCATTGACAAGATGAATTATGGAATCTTTAGCATTGTAATACTCTAATGTTTCTTGAATGACTTTAATATCAAATTCCAGATCTTGTAAGACATCCTCCAGCAGCTTATTGGTTTTTCGGGTGGTTTCTTTCTCTTCATTCCAATTATTAATTTGTAAGGCAATTAAAATTCCAATAACCACAAGGATGATTTCGCCTATGGCGTATTTGAGATAGCGAGAGGTTTTTCCTTTTTCCATTAATTTGAATCGTATTTGTCTAAAGAATTTTATCAAGGGCTTAATCTTTTAATTTCAGCATCTACATCATATATAAGGGCCTCTAATTCTATTATGGTTTGATTTTGCCATTTATAGCGTAATTTGAGCCAATTATGGATTCTAAGGACCACATTTTTAAATTGCTGGTTTTGGCTCAAAGCATTCATGTCCAAAGGCTCATTTAGTCCTAATTCAATTCCCATTTCATCATCATTAATTATTGCTTTTGAACTTTTAAAATCTACTTCCATCAAAGGAAAGAGTTTATCGTTCAATAAAGCCCAATTAAGACTTTCACGGATAGTAATATTTTTAAAATGCCTTTCGTACATTTCTGTTATCTGTGCTCTTAAGCCATCGTTAGTAAGAACATTTATGCCTTGATTCTCGATATATTTATAGGTAGTGTTGGCGACGTTAAACAATCCATCTGTTGTTAACCACTCAAAGGCAAGCTTTAAAGAGTCATCCACTGGCCGATTCTCTTCAAGATAGGAAAGAATCATTTTTGAATAGTCGACTCGATTTTTTGTTAAATCATTAGTTTCCTTAACTTCTACGGAATTTTCTTTGAGGTCACTTTGTAATTGCTTTAGAATATTTATTTCTTGTTTTATGGTTTTTCGATTTTCATTCCAATCATTAACCTGCAATGCTAATAAAATACCGATCATCACAAGAGCAATTTCTCCAATGGCGTATTTAAAATAGCGTGTGGTTTTACCAGTCCGACTGGACTGTTCTTGTGGATTTTCACTCATAAGGTCGTATCTAATTCGTCTAAAGAACTTAATCATATTTTAGGTTTCTATTTTTTCCGCAAAGCGCCTGCCTGCCGGCAGGCAGGGCTATCTCAGCCAAAGGTCTATCCGCCTTCGCACAAAGTGCTTCTTCGGACAAGCAAGACCTTTGATTTTGCTTTGCAAAATAAAGTTTCGATAATCTAAAAAATTTAATCATACACAAAGAGCATTGTCATTCTTGCGATCGCGTGTCGCCTAAGCTTTAGCGATGGCACAAGGCAGGAATCCATTTAAAGAAAAAAGTAGATTCCGCATTCCCGATAACTATCGGGACGGAATGACAAATAATTTTATCATCCAAGCTTGCCATCACCATCAATATCAGTACTGATGTGCATTTCGAGTGCCTCTAAAGTTTTGCGCAACAAAGCTTTTGTTTTGGTTAATTCGGCTTCAAGCTGATCCACACGGTCTTCGACACTATCAGCTTGTTTTTGCTGTTTGTCTAATTCGTCTTGTTGCATTAATTCCCAGAAAATTCCCATAGGTTCTTGGTTTTAAGTTAGTAAATAACATAACAAATATAGTTTCAAAGAGTGTCTATGAAATTTGGGTAGGAGAGTCCGTAGTTTGGTTGGTGTACTATTTATCTGTGTATGAATATATTAAATTGTTACATATAATGTGCAGAAATTTCTTTCAATAATAAAAATACCCTATTCAATTTAATTCTTAAAATGCTTAGTATTTATACTCACGACATATAATTACTATCAAGAAACAAGAATAAAGAACCAAGAAACGAGATTATTTATATCTTGTTTCTTAGTTCTAATAGCGTATCGGTCTTAACTCTAATAACTAATAATATACATTATCAATTCCCTTTATTCCCTGTGGCAGGCTTAGGAAATTTAGGTGCTTTGATTTCTTTTTTAGCAGGCAGTTGTTTCAATAACTCAGCTACAGCACGCTCTAATTGTGGATCACCACCGTTATTTAGAGCTTTTGCATCTTGCCTCACTTCAATATCTGGTGCTACGCCTTCATTTTCAGCAATCCATTTGTTATTTATAGGGTCAAAAACGGCATTGTCTGGTGAGGTTAAGGAGCCTCCATCTATCATTCTATAATGCGTTGAGGATTTTACTAATCCACCCCAAGTCCGTTTACCAATTAATTGTCCTGCGTTTTGTTGTCTAAATACCCAAGGGAAGAAGTCTCCTCCAGATCCTGCAAGTTCGTTTATCAACAACACTTTTGGGCCTAAAATCCCGGCAGGTAATGTCATCGGTTTACCATTTGGCACTTCATTTGTAATAGCTGCTCTAAGACTTCTGGTCATTAAATCAACCATGTAGTCATCTAATAAACCACCACCATTAAAGCGTTCGTCAATGACAGCACCTTCTTTGTCTTGTTGTGCAAAATAGTAACGATTAAATGAGACAAATCCTGGTCCTCCAGTATTTGGGACCCAAACATAGCCTAATCTTCCGTTAGATAGTTTATCGACCATACGGCGGTTATCTTCCACCCATGTCCGTTGGCGCAATGCATTCTCACTTCTAATCGGTTCTACAATTTCTGTCCAATGCCCTTCAAATTGAGGTTTATCATTAATATGCAGAATTGTTTGCTTACCGGATGTTCCATCTAAAAATCTGTTGAAATTATCACTTCCTTTTAGTTCCTCACCATTGATACCAACAATAAAATAGCCCTCTTTAATATCTAACCCCGGTGCATCTAGAGGTCCTGATAACCCAGGATTCCAGTTTTCTGTGGTGTAGATACGGTCAATTTTCCAGCGGTTATTACTCACACTCATGTCAGCACCAAGCAATCCTGCCTGAGAGCGATCTACATCTGGATAATCCCCGCCACGCACAAAACTATGACCAACCGACAACTCACCATTGACTTGATCCAATATATAGTTAAGATCACTGCGATGCTTTACAAATGGAACCAAAGGAGCATAGCGTTTGTAAACAACATCCCAATCTCTATCATGAATATTAGGATCATAGAAATAATCTCTTTCATAGCGCCAAGCTTCTTCAAAAATCTGTTTCCATTCAGCAGAGCGATCTAATTTCATTTGAAGATTTGGCTTTATGTCCTTAGCACCTTTTGCATCAGCTCCAGAAGTGGAAATGACTTTCCAGCTACCATTGATTTGAGCAAGCATATGTTTCCCATTTGGAGTGATGTAAACTGAACCAACACCTTCTGAAAAGTCTTTGGCTTCCTGTTTGTCCAAACTGAATTTGTGCAGTGTTAAACCACGACTGTTAGGAATACGTTCTCCAATAAAAGCTGTTCCTTTTGGGCCAGCCATGATGAAGTTATAATTTCTAACAGGAATTGGCAATGGTAATGTACGTCTATTTATGTCTTCAAAATCAATAGTAACTTCTTTGGCTCCATTATCCTTTTTTTCTTTTGGCTTTTCATCATCATTTTCATCTGAAGACTCTTCAACTTTTTCTTCATCACTTTTAGGTTGAAACGGAGAGTCATCATTGGCATCTAAATTAATGACATAAGCAGCATATTCTGGATTGGCTGTCATAGCGCTAGTATTTGCCCAGCCTGAACCTAATGCTACATCAGTACTAGCTAAAAAGTACAATTGCTTATGGTTTAAATCCCAAGTTGGGGAAAAGGAATCCGCAAAAGGGTCTGTAATTGCCGTCGATGTATCAGAATCTATGGAGTAGATATAGATTTGCTTAAAATTATTGCTACCAGATTTGTCGTATGCAATCCATTGGCTGTCTGGCGACCAATTCATTCTAATAGAACCACGTTCTATATTAACACCGCCAATATCAATAGTTTTAATTTTTTTGGTTTCAAGATTTAAAACTCTTAAACGCACATCGTCATCCACAAATGAGATGTGTTTTCCATCGGGTGACCAAGTTGGATTCCACGCTAATTTAGATTCGCCGATTGAAATGGATTCTGGTTCTGAAAGTCCATCTTGAGATGAGAGCATTAAGGAATACCCTTTTCCACTAGCGTCAGAAAACCAAGCAATTTTATCTCCTTTGGGAGACCAAATCGGTCTTCTATCTGCTGTCCCAGAAGTCGCTGTAATGTTTCTAGAATCTCCAAATTCAACAGGAACGGTAAAAATATCTCCTCGAGATTCCATAATAGCGCGTTTGCCATTTGGCGATAATGAAGCAAAACGTGCAGAATTAGTCACAGTTTCCCATTGAGGTTCAGCCCAAGGGAAATCACCAATGACGTTAATTGAGAGCTTTTTTGTGTCTCCAGAATTAATATCCATGGTATGCAAATAGCCTTCGCGTTCAAATACAATCGTATTTTTATGGGCTGATATCCATTTTACATCTGAGCCTTTGAAGTTAGTTATCTGGGATAATGATTTCGATGCAGGGTCGTAAGACCAAATATTAGCAACTAAATCTCGATCTGATAAAAAGTAAATTTTATCACCTAGCCATAAAGGTTGAATATCTGTTGTGTTTTCATGAGGTAGAAGTTCTTCGCTTTGCGAGTCTAAATCTAAAATAAACAAAGGTGTGTTTTGACCACCTCTGTAGGCACGCCATTCGGTATCCCATCGATCCATCTTATCGACAATCATTCTTTTACCATCTGGTGAAAAAGAACCGTCGTTGCTCCATTGCTTTGTTAGCAATTTTGGAACGCCACCATCTTTAGAAATAGTATATAATCTATTATAGGCACTAGGTGCGGTTTCTCTGTTACTTGCAAACAAGATGTGCTTGCCATCAGGACTCCAACCTCTAACTACAGAACCACTTGGGTGCCATGTTAGACGCATCGGTTGCCCGCCTTCTTTTGAAACCAGATAGGCATTATTTGTGCCTGCTCTGTTCGATGTAAAGGCAATCCAGTTGCCATCCGGTGAAAAGTAAGGATTGGATTCTACGGCAGGTGTACTTGTAATACGTGTAGCTTCAGAACTGTTGAGATCTGAAATCCAGATATCTGAACCATAGGTAAAAACAACTTGATTGTCACTAATATCGGGTTGGCGTAACAGACGTGTGTCCTGACTAAAAGTAAAATTAAAAACTAGTAGAGCTAAAGTTAAGAATTGAAAGTTTTTGAGAAGTTTCATATTAAGACTGATTGATTTAAAAATTTAGACGAACTCAAGTGCTATAAAGTTACAAATAACTCAACCACCATTTATCCTTGTTTTTTAATTTATAGGTCATGTATGCTTTGCTTGGAAAATAGAGTAGAATAACGATGCCAATCCAAACCAAATAGGTGGTGAATAGAGAATAGCCGTAGCCTACCAGTTTACCTTGCATAAAAACATCATTGGTTAATATCATTTGTTTCCAACTACCACCAGTAAGTTCAAGTCCGACCATAGCCGCTAAGTGAATGACCAAAATATGAAGCACATAATAGAAAAAAGGTACCCTTCCATATACCAAGAGAACATCCGTAAACTTGTTTTTAATAGTTTCAACCCAACGGATAAACAATAGGGCAGGGCCAAGTGTAATGAATAAAAACAAAAGTGATGGCGGATATTTTGTCACATTAAAAAATGAAATAATAGTATAGCTCAAATCACTTTGTTGAGACCAGTGGTTGCTTTCACCATAAATATTAAATGCCCGAAGTATAAAGAATAGAGCAATTGCTGATAGTCCCAAAAATAACAAATTCTTTTTGCGGGTTACTGCCTTAAAGTCTTTAGTGTACAATTGCCCGAAGCAATACCCCAAAGCAATGATTCCAATCCATGCTAGTATGGGGTACGTAAAAGCCATAGCAAATTCTTGGCTAAAAGGAACAAAACCACCTTGATGCAGAGCGTACCAAAGAAGGGCATTAAAATTAGTGCCTTGCATGCTGATACCATCTAAAAAATTATGACCAAATACAATTAAAAGCCCAAGGACTAAAAGTATCCTTTTTGGTAAATGAATTAAAAGGGACAAAACGATCATGCATATTCCGATAGCCCAAATGACTTGAAGGTTTATAAATCCGAATGACGGATCGAACCACCAAAGGAAATTCATAATAACGATTTCAACAAAAACCAACCAAAGCCCTCTGGTGAACAGGAATTTTGATAAGTCCCCTTTAGACTTATTTCTACCATATAAGAAGGCTGAAGTCCCAGAAAGAAAAATAAAAACAGGAGCACAAAAATGGGTTATAAATCTTGTGAAGAATAATTCTGGCGTAGTGGTATCTAAATTTGTTGGATCGTAGATAAAACCATTAAGGTGAAAATAATCTCGCACATGATCTAGTGCCATAATAACCATTACCAATCCCCTAAGGATGTCGATGGATTCTATACGCTTTGATTTGATTGATGACGTCATATTGATTTAGAATTGAAAATATATAAATTGTTCTCCACTACCTTGTGATATAATAATGAGGAAAGTCATTATTGCCCAGACAATACCAAGAACATAAGGGTTTGTCTTAAGTGAAACTTCTTTCATTGATGTATTTCGCATTAACCAATGACAAATAAACAAGATAGTGATTAATACACTGACTTGTAGTATTGTAAAATAGCCCAGAACTTTTTCCCCATCAGTTTCAACATAAAACATGGCTTTTATCATATTCCAAGCTTTATCGAATGATCGAGCTCTAAAAAACACCCAAGTGATATTAACGCATGTAAATGTTAAGAAAGCTAAGGCAATACCGTTCCATTTTGTGACCTTAAATGGCACAAATTGTTTTTGGAGTCTTTCAACAATTAAATAGGTGCCGTGTAATCCACCCCATACGATAAATGTCCAAGCAGCGCCATGCCATAAACCACCAAGTAACATCGTAAGCATAAGAGCCACATACATCCTAGTAATACCATGACGATTTCCTCCTAAAGGAATGTACAAGTAATCCTTTAGCCAACTTGACAATGATATGTGCCAGCGTTTCCATAAATCTGAAAAGCCAATAGAGGCATAAGGATACCTAAAGTTGTCAGGTAGAATGATGCCAAGCATTAGGGCTATACCTATAGCACATGTGGAATAACCTGCAAAATCAAAGAATATCTGACCAGAAAATGCCAAAGTACCAATCCATGCATCTATGCTATGTAGCATTTCTGGTGAGCCGAAAACGGCATCGGATGTATCTGCTAATAAGGTGTCTGCTAAAACAACTTTTTGAAATAAACCAATAGTCAATAAAAACAATCCCCACATAAATTGTTCAGCTGTTGCCTTTTTTTCTTCATAAAACTGGGTGATGAGGTCTTTTGCTCTTACAATTGGCCCAGCAACTAATTGAGGAAAGAAGGTGACATACAGTGCAAAATCTAAAAACGTTCTAGCCGGTTTAATTTTACGCTTATACATGTCAATGGTGTAAGACATGGTTTGAAAGGTGTAAAACGAAATCCCCATCGGCAGAATGATGTCCATAGGCAGTGCTTGAAACTCAATACCGATTGAATTTAATAACAATACAAAATTTTCTAAAAGGAAATCTCCATATTTAAAAAATGCCAAGAAACCCAAGTTTACGAACATACTTAACATAAGCCATAACTTTCGTTTTCTTTGGTTGTCTTCAGTTGCTAGGCGTTTACCAGCCGTCCAATCCACTATAGTAGAAATCCAAAGCAGAATAACCAAAGGTGGATTCCACATACCGTAGAAGACGTAACTTGCTAGCAATAGCATACGTTTTTTTCCTGTCCAGCCAAATAGCTTCGTATAATACAGAATAAGAACAATGATTAGGAACAGAACAAAACTTAGTGAATTAAATAACATAATTAGTTAGTATTGGTTGGTGGATAAATGAAGTTAGATGGCAATTTATTGATTTAAGATTCCATCATTTCTTAAGAGCTTTATTAGCTCCCTCGTAAAATAATCTGCATCGCCTTTAGATAAATGCGATTCTTCAGGGCATTCTAAGTTTTTGAATTGCTCATAATCTTCAAAATGGTAGTTAGGTATATCAGCAACCTTAACCAAAGAATCCCAGAAACGTTCTCTAGGGACATCTTTGATTTCACCTTGTCTCACTTTACCGCTAGAAGGACATCTTACTAATACAACAGTACCGTTTCTTTCTTTAAAGGTTTTAAGATCCTCCATAAAGAACGCTGTAGTACCTTCTTTATCTGGCCATTTAGGCTTGTTTTCTTCAGGTTTTTTTGAGTTAGTGCTATCCTGTTCTGATTTAGGTGGTTTGGGAGGTTCAAAATTCCAGACATCAATAACCGTTTGCGCAAAATCCTTATCGGTTTCAGTTCTGTGCGAGAGTGCCATGTTTCTTGGAATGGAAACATCACCGAAATTATTGAAAGGAGGATATTCTGGGCTTCCAGTTCTATCCCCAATTCTATAACGATTGAGTAATGCCTTTAAATCAATATCATCTGACCACTCCTCTTCATCAGCAGATATTAGAACTAAGTTGTTTTGTAACGGAATAGACAATCTAAAGTTTAATTTCTGCGCATAAGTTTCATCCTCAAAATAATCGATTTTAGATTGAGGTCTTTTCCAAGGAAATGCTTCAGGCATCAAGGTAGAGAAAAACAAACCAGGAGCCACACCAATAATCACGGTACCTTTAAAATTTGTGTTGTGCACAATATCATGAAATGTAGGCAATGGTGACGACCCTGTGGAAGCCAGTTGAATAGGATATTTACCTGTTTGTTCTTTCCATTCCTCAACTTGTATGTCAAAATATGCTCTCGATGACCCTAAAATAATAACATCTTCATCAGATGCTTCTTCGACTTTGGCTCTTTCCATAGACCACAATGCTTTTTCGTCATTTAGTGTTGGATAGTAACCTTGATTTCTCCAATAGAGTTCCCATACAGTTGTTGCGATTAAGGTTATAGATAAGGCAAGAATTAAGGAAAATTTTAATTTCATAGTGGTTGGTGTGTTGGTTTGGTATAAATGAAATGCATGTGTAGGTTGCATTCAAAAAAAAGAAGTTTAAATAAGAAAATCATTAGTCTTATAATTAGTTGTTTTATAAAGACTTGGGGAATTGGATATAATATTAGTTAAAATATAGATACCTTATACAATAAACTATAATAAAAAGAAAAGTACTTCGTCTTATTGAAGCACTTTTCTAATTTAATTGTTATCAAATTTTAATTAGACATATCAGGGTTTCTGTCATAGATATAGGAGGAACTACTTTTTACAGAAGCTCTAAATTTAGCTCTCATCTCGTCGGCTTTCTTTTCTCCATTAGCATCTTCATAGATTTTCCAAACACCGTCCATGTCTTCATCGAGATCCGCATATTTATCAAATGGCCAAACGACCATATAATCAGGAGCGTCTGAACTACCACCAGCAACGCTATACCACCAGGCACGTTCGTCACCTTCTTTATCTTTTACAGCACCTGATACTGCCTTAATTACCGACATAAAATCGGCGCTATTGTCAACATTAAAGTAAGTGACCCATACTTTGTCATTGTTTTCGTTTCCGTCTTTACTCACTTCAGGAATAGACTCTGTAATGCTAGAATAAATGGACTTCATGTGTGGTGCAATAAAATTTGGGAATATACTCACACATTTCTGACCTGCTTCATCACTGTCATCATCCATTTCTGCCCAATTGGCCATCATGTCAGTAACGGCATATACCCCAGCTTCACCTTGTACGCGACGCCAAAAATCCCAATTATTTTCACCACCAGCCTTATTGTAGCATTCCTTATACATTTTAACGCCTTCAACAAACTGTGCATCGTGCCCCATTTTCACTTTAATATGGGTGATATTGATAATGTGATCTTGGGAGTTGTCTTGCCCAAATGCAAATAGGGGAAGTACAAAAAGTAAATAAATTAATTTTTTCATAATGTATTGATTTAATTGGTTGATATTATATTTTGACCAATAACATTATAAGTTGCTTCAAATGATAAATTTGGAATGAATTTAATCATAAAGCTACATGTCTTCAGTGTCAGACTCTGACATGTCATCAGCAGCTTCCATTTCTTGCTTTGCCATAGCTGTGGCTTGTAAATCCAAAACAACCTCGGTTGGATCCCACATACCAACTTCGCGAACAATTTTACCATCTACAAACTGATAGGTTAAGTGAACAGGAATGTCTATCACTTTTCCACTTTCTTTCATAGTACCTCTCCAATCTAACCAGCAATTGACCCAAGTCTCTCCATCATCGGTAACGACCATTTCAAATTCTTGGTCCTCTTTTAAGAATTCGCGAGAAGAATAATTAGCGTCATTGGCTTTGTGATAGTCTGCCAAATCGGATTTTGTCATAAAATCTTTTTTGGAATTAAAATAAGTTTTACTTGAGTCTGCCATGTGGCTCATATCAGAATAGTCCATGGCATTGTAATTTGCAATATGCTGCTTTACAGTGTCAATTTCTGGCGATTGTTGTGTGTACCGTGTTTGCTGTTCTTGACAGGATGTAAAAAGAATTAGGGAAAGTCCTAATAAAAATAATTGTTTCATAATGTATTGATTTAGTTGATTAATAGTCAAAAAAAACACAATAACATCAAGGTGAAAAACATGTAAAAAAAGCAATACTTGCTTTTGTAGAATGGGTGAAAAAGTATAGGGTGGAATGTTAAAAGTAGTTAAAATTTTAACATTCACCAAATAGAAAAATTTTATTAATTACTTAAAATTGTAATTTATACTAATTCATTTATATATTATCTTAGGTCAATTTCAATTTGATTCTTCAAGATGTCATCAAACGTCTCTCGTTTTCTAATTAAATGAGCCTCCCCATTATAAATTAAAACTTCAGCAGGGCGATAGCGAGAATTATAGTTACTCGCCATTGTAAAACAGTAGGCACCTGCATTTTTAAAACAGAGAATATCATCTTCATTAATTTCATTGATACGGCGGTTGTTAGCAAAGGTGTCTGTCTCGCAGATATAGCCAACAACGGAATAAAAACGCTCTCTTCCTTTTGGATTTGAAATGTTACTAATCTCGTGTTGAGAACCATAAAGCATTGGGCGTATTAGATGATTAAAACCCGAATCGATTTGTGCAAATACTGTAGAAGTGGTCTGTTTTACCACATTGACTTTAGCTAAAAAGACTCCTGCTTCGCTGACAAGAAATTTTCCAGGCTCAAAGGCTAGGGTTAAAGTTTTCCCGTATTCTTCACAGAAGTCGTTGAAGCGCTGCCCTAATTTTTCTCCTAATTCCTCAATATTGGTTTCAATATCACCCTCTTTGTATGGTACTTTAAAGCCGGACCCAAAATCAATGAACTCTAAATCTTTAAAATTCCTAGCAGCTTCGAATAGAATTTCACTGGCATATAAAAACACATCAATATCTAAAATGTCACTACCCGTATGCATGTGTATGCCATTGATGTTCATTTTAGTATTTTCAACAATACGCTTTAGTAAAGGCATTTGATGAATTGAGATTCCGAATTTACTGTCGATGTGTCCAACAGAAATATTAGTGTTACCACCTGCCATAACATGAGGATTGACTCTAATACATACAGGAACTTTAGGGTGTTTTGTGCCAAATTGCTCCAGAATAGATAAGTTATCTATATTGATTTGAACGCCTAATTCTGCGACGTTTTCAATCTCTTCAAGAGAAACACCATTTGGTGTAAAAATAATTTGTTCAGGTTCAAAACCAGCTTTAAGCCCTAATTGCACTTCTTGGATGGATACAGTGTCTAATCCCGAGCCTAACGAATTAAAAAACTTTAAAATTGAAATATTAGACAGTGCTTTTACGGCATAATTTACCCTTAAATGTTCAACCTTGCCAAAAGCCTTGGTTAAGCGTTTGTATTGCTGCTCTATTTTTTCAGCATTATAGACATACACAGGGCTTCCAAAATCTTTTGCTATTTGTAAGAGTTGTTGAGACATTATTATTTTTTTTCAAATATATTTTTTTAAGTCTAAATGGGAATGAATTCATTGAATTTTACCATTATTTCAACATATTGTTAAATATATAACAATATTTATTTTATCCAATTTATTCTAAAGAAATGGATTTCTATATTTACATTTATTTTTTATGAAAACCTATTTTACCTTACTACTTGCTTTCATTTTCGGTTCGCTCTGCGCTCAATCCGAACTGTTGATTGAAGTTAGAGATATTGAAACATCCGAACCGATATCATTTGCAACGGCAAGAATAAAGGACTCTCAACGTGGCTTAGTTGCCGACTTCTTTGGGCAATTTAGATACCCTATTTCAAATATTAATGATGCCCCTGTATTGGTTTTAAATTCTTTAGGTTACCAGCCTTTAGAGGTTGACTTACGTACTTTGAATAGTAAAATAATAAACGTTATTACCCTCACACCACAGATTGAAACCTTGGATGCAGTAATTTTACGAGTTTCTAAAAAAAATCTAAAGCCTATTTTAGAATCCACAAAAAGAATGACTGCTTATGAGTTGGTCTATAAGGCAGTACATTCAATAACTGAAAATTTACCAAAACAACCACATTCTAATATCGGGTATTACAGAGATTATCAATATTTTGATAATCAATATTTTAATCTTAATGAAGGTATTTTAGAACAATTCGACAGTGGAATTAATAGTCTAAAGTTAATAGATTCAACCAATCAAAGTGTATTTTATGAATTTGGTAATAATTCAGTATTCAAAGTTAATCCGGAATTTTCAAAAGCTTATAACGGAAAATCTAAATTTGTTCAAGGGGCAAAGATTTTGTCTTTTGGTGGAAATGAACTAAGCATTCTGAATGTCCATAATCCCATTAGAAATTTTGACCAAAATTCATTTTCTTTTGTTTATCATTTAAATAAAGAATTTTTACAGCTTCATAAATTTGAGAGATCTAAAGTGTTTTTTAAGGATGACGACCCTTTGGTTACAATTACTTTTACAAATGATCACAAAGCTACAAGCTACAAGCACAAAGTAGTTGGCAGTATAATACTCTCATTGCGAGATTTTTCAATTTATGCTTTCAACTATACAGTAAATGACGTCGATAAGTCCAATCCAATCTTCACTGTAAAAATAGAATACCAAAGGTATAGTGATGAGATGCACCTTAGTTACATCAGTTTTAATAACAGATTTGTAGTTGCAGATAATGATGTTTTTAAAGAGTCTAAAGTCACTTATAATCCCAGTGATAAATATTTTGAGTTGACGTTCAATTCTAACATCGATTTTAAAACAGTTAGAAATAGAAGTTTTAGAATTGAGTTTCAAAGAAACCGCATAAAAATAAAAGATAGGCAGATTGTTAATGATTCCACTTTAAGACTTTTTATTGATGATTCTCATGGCTTATACTCCAATCTAGGGAAGGAAGAAATGAAATACCTTAATTTTATGGTAAGAAACTTAAAGGATATGACTGGTCGTGAAATATATAAACCCCAAGTTAAAATAGTATATCAATTTAGGGAATATTTTGTCCAAGAGATTTTTGAGAATAAGCTGTTAAATACCAATTTAAATTTTGTAGATAAAATGAAGCCTTTAAGGGGGCAAAAACTTAATAAGTTAGAAATAAAAAACAGTTATATCTTAAATACTCCGCTAAGATCAACAAAGGTTGATTGAATTAATAAAGCTGTACCCTGTATCTTAAACTCAAAATCACTTCACTATTAAATTAATTTGAGAAACGGTTTAGGATGCTTATTTTTGCATATCTATTTTCGATACAGAAGTTGTATCGATCTGAAATCTAAAAATTTCTATTCAAAAATGAATTTACACGAATATCAAGGTAAGGAATTGTTAAGTAGTTTCGGAGTACGTATCCAAAGAGGAATCGTCGCTCAAAATCCAGAAGAAGCTGTAAACGCTGCTAAAAAATTAACCGAGGATACTGGGACAGGGTGGCACGTGATTAAAGCACAAGTGCATGCAGGTGGCCGTGGAAAAGGTGGCGGTGTTAAGTTGGCGAAGAACTTGGAAGAGGTAAAGTCAATTGCTGACCAGATTATCGGTATGGACTTAGTGACTCCTCAAACTTCTGCCGAAGGTAAACGTGTACATCAGGTTTTGGTGGCTGAGGATGTATATTATCCAGGTGATTCTGAACCAGAAGAATACTATATGTCTGTTTTATTGAACAGATCTAACGGACGTAATATGATTATGTATTCTACTGAAGGTGGAATGGATATTGAAACCGTAGCAGAAGAAACTCCACATTTAATTTTTACTGAAGAAATTGATCCTGCAACAGGGATTTTACCTTTCCAGGCTCGTAAAGTCGCTTTTAATTTAGGCTTATCTGGTGCTGCTTTTAAGGATATGACACGTTTTGTGACGTCTTTATATAAAGCTTATGTTGAGTCTGATTCTTCATTGTTTGAAATCAATCCGGTATTAAAAACCAGTGATGATAAAATAATGGCCGTTGATGCTAAAGTATCTTTAGATGATAATGCATTATTTAGACATAAGGATTTGGCTGCATTACGAGATTTAAGAGAGGAAAATCCAATCGAGGTTGAAGCAGGTGAAAAAGGCTTAAACTATGTTGATTTAGATGGTAACGTCGGTTGTATGGTTAATGGAGCTGGTTTGGCGATGGCGACGATGGATTTAATTAAGCAAGCAGGAGGTGAACCGGCAAACTTTTTAGATGTTGGTGGTACTGCAGATGCAGCGAGAGTTGAGGCTGCTTTTGAAATCATTTTAAAAGACCCAGCTGTAAAAGCGATCTTAATAAATATTTTCGGGGGTATCGTTCGATGTGATCGCGTGGCGCAAGGTGTTATAGATGCCTATAAGAATATGGGTAATATTGAAGTACCTATTATTGTACGATTACAAGGAACAAATGCAGACATAGCAAAAGAGTTGATTGATAACTCTGGACTAGATGTATTAAGTGCTACAGAATTCCAAGAAGCTGCAGATAAAGTACAAGAAGTTTTGGCTTAGTAAAAGCTATAAATATAGATTAAGAAGGCTCTCAATTTTGAGGGCTTTTTTTGTTAATACACTCACAACCTGTGTTAAACACTGTTAATAAGGAGCTTAACTTGTAACATTTTGTCTTAACTTCAGTCTATTAATTAGTATCAATCAAAAATCAAACAATCATGAAAACATTAAAAATGTTTGCGCTAGTCGTAGTATTTACGTTTAGCAGTGCTGTTTCAGCAAGCACAAACCCTTCAAAAGATGCTGAACCGAAATCCTTAACTGAGTCTGTAAGTGAACTTCTTCAAAAACCAAATTTTGAAGTGGAGAAATCTGTTGAAGCTAAGGTCTTTTTTATGATCAATAACGACAATGAGTTCGTTGTATTATCAGTAGAGTCTACTGATGAAGGTGTAAAAAACTTTATTAAAAGACGACTTAACTACAAAAAGGTTGAACGTAATGGGTATGGTTCTCAAATTTACACCATCCCTGTTAAAATAGAAGCTACAAGCTAAGATGTATTCTATTTAATTAAAAATTCTCTCTCATGTATTTGAGGGGGAATTTTTTCTTTTCGGCATTGGCCCTCTCAAATGAATAATGAGACCATTAAGGAAATTCCTAAGAATCTGGTCACCACATTCCATGTATTTAGGATGATCCTCTCTTCGAAAAAAAGCATTGAGTTCACTTTTTGAGACCTTAAAATCTACCAAGGCTAAGATTTTTACAATATCATCATCACGTAATTTATGAGCTACTCTTAGTTTTTTAAAAATGTCGTTGTTAGTCATTAGTCATTAGTCATTAGTCATTAGTCGTTAGTCGTTAGTCGTTAGTCATTAGTCGTTAGTCGTTAGTCATTAGCCATTGGTATGCTTCAGGGAAATGAGTTGCCCACAAAGCTTCGTTATGCTTTCCTCCCTCTATGACTTTGGATTGAACTCGATCAGAACCTAAACCCTTAGATTTTAATAAAGTTATCATTTTTTCCATATCAGGCACCATAGATTCACCCTCTTCTGTTCCTACTAGAAAGAAAAATTTCGAAGTAGGTTGGATGTTGTTAGATTCTACTAATTCATAGATTTCTGGGTTGATCCAAAAGGCTGGTGAAAACACGCCTGCTTTTCCAAATATATGAGGATATTTTATAACCGCATAGAAGGACATTAATCCACCAAGTGAAGAACCGAAAATTGTAGTGGATGCTGAACTTGTTTTTGTGCGATACGTATTGTCAATATATGGTTTTACGTTGTTTATTATAAAATCGAGATAAGCTTCACCTTTACCACCACCATATTTTTCGTGTTTATAAGGGGTTAGTTCATCAATACGTTTTTCATTTCCGTGTGCTACACCAACAATGATGCTTTCATTCTCTGATAATGTGTCTAAATAATCATCAACTTTCCACTCGCCAGCATAAGATAATTCAGCATCAAATAGATTCTGAGCATCGTGCATATAGATGACTGGATATGATTTTTCAGAAGTTTTGTATGATACCGGTAAGTAAACCCAAATCGTTTTATCTGTGTCGAGTTGTGGAGCATTTAAGGAAAAACTCAGAATTTGCTCAGAAACACTATTTTGAGAATTGATTTGGTTAACGTAAAATACTGATAACAAAATTATTACAAGTATTTTGAAGTTAGTAAAATTGTGACCTTGCATTGATAAAAGTTTAAAAAAACCGACTAAGTACAACTAATTTTTCGACAAGATACGCTATATCGACGACAATAATTAATTGCTCCTTTTTAACTTTACATTAGTTAATTAATCCCTATAGCTAAGCATGATAAATAGAGTTGAAAAATTGAGTTTGCTCTCGGAGATGATAGCATTTGCTCAAGCTGATGATAATATAAGAGCGATAGAATACAACTTCTTGTTAGGAGTCGCACAGCAATTAGAAATATCACAGGCCGATTTTGAATATCTTTTTGAACATCCGGTGTCTTATGTACACTTAAAGTCTTTTAGTGAGCGTATAGTGCAATTCCATCGCTTGGTATTATTAATGAATATCAGTAAGGATTCTACGAGCAAGCAAATCGTTAAAATCTATAATTTTGGATTACGAATGGGACTTAGTCATGAATCTATTAGTCGAGTTTTGGATTTAATGGAAAGCTTCCCCAATAAAATTGTGCCACCAGATTTTTTGATTGATATTTTTAAGGTGCAGTATAACTAGTCTTCAGTCGCAGTCACAAGTATCCAGTCAAAAAAGAAAGACTATGTCATTGCGAGGACGAAGGACGTGGCAATCTCATTATCGTATAATTGAATAAAACCTGAACTAAAATCATTTCACCTTCAACGTCTCTAAACGTTCTTGGTAGGCCGTAATTTCATCTCTAAAACGCGCTGCCTCCATAAAGTCTAAGGCTTTTGCAGCCGTTTCCATCATCTTTCGCTTTTCCCGTATCTTCTTTTCGAGCTCACCTTTTGTTAGATATTTACTTTCGGGCTCAGCAGCAATCTTAGCATCTAATTCAGTCCGGTAGGTACTGACAGAATTTTTAGCAAGTGCACTATCTAAATTCTTTTTTAATGCAGTTGGTGTAATGTTATTATCGGTATTGTATTGTAATTGCTTTTCTCTTCTGTAATTGGTTTCATCAATAGTTTTTTGCATACTATTTGTAATCTTGTCAGCGTACATAATGGCTTTTCCATTGAGATTTCTTGCTGCTCTTCCGACAGTTTGGGTCAATGATCTGTTAGAACGTAAAAAACCTTCTTTATCCGCATCGAGAATTGCAACCAACGAGACTTCTGGTAGATCTAATCCTTCACGCAGTAAATTGACACCAACCAACACATCGAAAATGCCTTTCCGTAAATCTTGCATGATCTCTACACGTTCTAGTGTATCAACGTCACTATGAATGTAGCGACATCGGATAGAAATCCTAGTTAAGTACTTCACCAACTCTTCTGCCATACGTTTGGTTAAAGTTGTTACAAGGGTTCGTTCATCTTTTTCAACACGTTGTTGAATTTCCTCTATTAAATCATCAATCTGATTTAAACTTGGGCGCACCTCAATAATAGGATCTAAAAGTCCTGTTGGTCTAATGACCTGTTCCACATAGACTCCACCAGATTTTTGTAACTCATAATCAGCGGGTGTAGCACTGACATAAATAACTTGATTTTGTAGGGTTTCAAATTCTTCAAACTTTAATGGTCGATTATCCATGGCTGCTGGTAATCTAAAACCATATTCTACCAAGTTTTCTTTTCTGCTTCTGTCCCCACCATACATGGCATGTACTTGCGAAATGGTAACATGACTTTCATCCACAACCATTAAATAATCATCTGGGAAATAGTCTAACAAACAAAAGGGTCTGGTCCCTGGTGCACGTCCATCTAAGTATCTTGAATAGTTTTCAATACCCGAGCAATACCCGAGTTCTCGAATCATCTCTAAATCGAATTCCGTACGCTCTTTAAGACGCTTAGCTTCGAGATGTTTACCGATATCTTTAAAATAATCATGTTGCTTTACCAAATCGTCTTGAATGTCTTTGATCGCTCCGTTCAATACATCTGGTGAGGTTACAAACATATTGGCAGGATAGATGTTTAATCGGTCATAATGCTCTAATACCTCATTGGTGTGGGCATCAAACGCTTCAATATCCTCAATCTCATCACCAAAAAAATGAATTCGGAAGGCATTATCCGAATAACCAGGGAAGACATCAACCGTGTCTCCTTTTATTCTGAAATTTCCATTTTTAAAATCAGCTTCAGTTCTTGAATACAAACTTTGAACCAATTGGTGTAATAATTTTGTACGCGAAATGACTTGGTCGCGTTCAATAGTAATTACATTTTTTTGAAATTCAACAGGGTTACCGATACCGTACAAACAGGAAACAGATGCAACCACCAAAACATCACGTCTGCCAGAGAGTAGGGAAGAGGTCGTACTCAGACGCATCTTTTCTATCTCTTCATTGATAGAAAGGTCTTTCTCAATATATACGCCTGATACCGGAATGTAAGCTTCAGGTTGATAGTAGTCATAATACGAGACAAAATATTCTATAGCATTGTCAGGAAAAAACTGCTTAAACTCAGAGTATAATTGGGCCGCCAATGTTTTGTTGTGCGCCAAAACCAGAGTTGGCCGTTGCACCTCTTGGATGACATTAGCAACTGTAAACGTCTTACCAGAACCCGTCACCCCTAAAAGCGTTTGGTACTTATCCTTTGCAGTAATCCCTTCAGCCAACTGCTTTATGGCTTCGGGTTGATCACCAGTAGGTTTAAAGTCTGATTTTATCTTAAATCGCATGTCACAAAGTTAAGGATTAAGAAGTCCTAAATAAAATGAAAATTACGCTTAGCGTTTTAGCGTAAAATGATCTGAATAACTTCTTCCGTCCCCCAAATTAGCGGTAAACCAATAGTCCGAACTTGGTAATTTTGCACCGTTATAAGTGCCGTCCCAACCTGCACTTGAGCTATTTTGACTGGTTATAAGTTTACCATAGCGATCGTAAATGTGTATGTCAAGATTTGGATATAATTCGAAATTAACTCCGGCTGCACGCCAAAAATCGTGATTTCCATCTCCATTTGGTGTAAAATACTTTGGGAAACCTAAAACTGAAATCAATTGTTCCACAATGCCACAGCCATTTTTATCCCGAACATAAACAGTATGAAAACCAGGTGTGACATTCACAAAAGTATTATCATCTTGATAAATCCCATCAGGATTGTCTAAAGCATACTCGTAATCACCATTTCCAGAAACGAATATAGTTACCGTATTGGAATTGCCTATGCCTTCAACTTCAACATTATTTATTGAAGCTATATCAGAGGATAGCACAGTGATGTCTCTACTATTACTGCATCCATTTGGGTCTGTTATAATAACCGTATAGACTCCAGCTTGGTTGATGTCATTAAAGGATGTGTTCACAGAAGTTGTGGTGCCGTTAAATTGCCATTCGTATAAGTAATTACTAGGAGAATCATTAAGTACTCCACCAAATAATCTAAGTGTTTCCGGGAATGTATTCTCACAATAATACACAGTTTCATCTTCAGAAATCATGGGCGTAAAAAGGACAACAAGATTAACCTGACTGATAGCGTAGCATTGATTGTTGCTTTCGATTTTTACGAATAGGGTTTGAAAATCAGGAGTGGTATTTTCAAAATTTAACGGTAATAAATTACTGTTATTAATAGCATCATCTTCGGTCTCATAAAATGAAAGTATGGCATCTGGCGGAATTTGATTTTCAATAGTTGGTCTTATATTACCCAAATTAAAAGTTGTAAACCCATCAATATCACCTTCGTCACAGGCTTCCAAATCTGGAATGGTCACTTGATTATTTGAAATTTGCAATTGAAGCTCAGCAATATCAAAACAATTAGCTTGGTTTAAAACACGAGCATACACAATTTGATTGGGACTGGTATTTTCGAAATTTGAAAAACTTGTAATTTCATTGGTGTTGGCAATAGCATCGGCTTCATTCAAGTAAAAATTAGCAACAACCAAATTTGTGTCACCATTGGTTAAATCCTCAGTAGCGTCAAAGAGATTATAGACTGTTAATCCATCTTGATTGAAATCACATTCAGTCAATGTAGCGTCATTAGCTATGGGATTTGGAGAATATTCGATAACCACTTCGCCATAGGCAATGCAATTATTAGCTAAGCCTACTTCAACATTGTACGTTCCTGGCTGATCTACGGTATAAGTACCACAGTTTAAGCAATTTGAAGGATCGAATTGTACTAAAACACCATCCCTAAACCAATCATAAGAATTTTGTCCAGGTAATGTCGCATCGAGAATTACAGTATTTCCATCGCAAACAGCATTACCAGTAGCTAATAGTCTATTTGGACCTATATCAGTTGAGAGTTGAAAACTACCAGCTTCTAAAAAGACAGCAGAATCAAATCTAAAGTTTTGTTCATCCGCAATAACTAATTTTACATGATAAGTGTCATTTGGCACTACTTGTGCGGTTGCTGTTAATATGGCCGTTTGTCCATTAAAATTAATCGGGGAAACAGTGCCGTTATACATTCCAAAATAAGTTTCATTTTGAGGTGGGCAAGAACCTGGCACTCCAGGTGTAACAGTCGTTGCTTTTACAGGAGTATTTGTATCTGGCACTAAAGCAATATTCTCATATTGATTTTGACCAACAGGACGAATTAAAAACCCAAATAGATCAGAAAATTGGCAGCTATTCGGATTACCTTGTTGGTATTCTTCAGAAGCAAAAATATATCTAAAACTCACTTCAGATGCTACAGCTGTAAAGTCAAACTCAAGTATAGTAGCGTTTGTCGTGTTGGTTTCATTTAATATGGTTTCTAGATCATTGTCCCCAGACCAGCCCGTGGCATCATCATCACTCAAGGTTGAATTCGGGCCAGGGACGTTTGCAAGTCTCCCAGTACTTAAAACAATGCCATTCTGAAAAGGAAAAGGTGTTCCAGTAGCATCAAAATAGCCATAACTCTGATCAGAACCGCCAAAATCACCACCTACCACATTGGTGACGACTACGTTTTCAATACAGTCACTATCAATTAAAATATCTTCGATGAGTTGTTGGGGAGTAAAGGACTGACTGTCCACAGTAATATTCTGAGCAGAACCTAATAGGAACGAGAAAAAGGCTATGGATATGAGGTAATACTTCATGTAGTCAAAATCGACTGCAAAGATAAGGATTTTGTGTGGTTAGAAAGTTGGATTAATAAAACCTTTAAGGCGTTAAACCTCTATTTATCTTTTCAACGCAAAATGACCTTTGACGGTAAATGCAATTCCACCACGCTGAACATCAGCAGTAAACCAATAGTCCGTAGCTGGCATTTTGTTACCATTATATGTGCCATCCCAACCTTGGGAAAAATGAGGGAGTTGTTTTATCAATTTTCCGTACCTGTCAAAAATATAGACAATAGTTCCTGGAAGCGTTTCTACACCAGTAATATGCCAAGTATCAAAGGCACCGTCATTGTTCGGTGTAAAGAATTTTGGTGCATCTACAACTAAAACCTCTCTAGTGACAGAAGCACAACCATTAACATCTATGATGGTTATGGTATGGTAGCCTAAGCCTACATTTTCAAAAAGTGGTGAATCCTGAGGTTCAAAATCATCCAATTGGTAAAGGTAATCTCCAATACCAGTAACAGTAATTGTAATATTGTTTGGGTCTGAAAAATCAATCACTTCGACCACATCAATATCTGCAGGTTCGGATTCAATGACATCAAAAGTACTGGTTACCGAACAGCCAAATTCTGTAGTCACAGTAACACTATAGGTGCCGATGGCAGTAATTTCTATTTCAGGACTTGTTTCATTTGTAGACCATAAATACGTATCTCCACTAAAGCCAGTTTCAGCAGAAACGACTAATGGGAAATTCTCTGGGCAAATCGTTTGCTGTGGTATATCGGTCAATGGTAGCGGGTGCACAATAGTTTCAAACTGTGTTACTGAATGACAATTAGTTGTATTGTTTTCAAGTCGTGCATAAATAATCGCGCCATCACTTGAAGCATGAGGACTCGTTAAAGCACTTGTGCCTAAGTCAGCATCGTCAAATGAATTGTGATAAGTTATTGTATAATCAGAAGCATTTTGCGTGCCCAATATCGCTGGATTTTGATCTTCTAAATTGAATAGTGCTACACTATCAAAATCATCATCACACAATTCCATATTCGGAGGAGTGTTCGCAATAGGTAGTGGATTTACCCTGAGATTAAAAGGATAAATGTAAAAGCAGCCTGTCGACACTTGAGTGAGACGTGCGTGAATAAGATCGTTATTCGTTTGGTATGTATAATCCATACTCAATGCATTAGTTTCATCTATAGCATCTTGGTTTGACGGATAGTAAACAATATTTACATCGTTAGCATCATTAACAATAACCGAATTGATTTCATCAAGATTGAAATAATTGGTGTCGTTATCACAAATTACATAATACTGAAAATCGTTAAAGGCAGGTGGAAGATTTACATTTAAATCAATCGGTAATGTCAAAAAGCAATTTGAAAGCGTATTTGTTACTTTGATGTAAACCGTTTGTGGATTAGTGGTATTATCAAAGTTTTCTGGAGTTGTGATTGGGTTAACTTCAGCTTCGGCGTCTTCAACTGTTTCGTAATACGCCACCACAATATTATCTTGTCTTACATCTGAAATATTGATCTCGGCTTCAGTTAAATCCCAGTTAACAATGCCGTCATAGTCCACATCACAGGTTTCAAAAGGCTCAATAGTACTTACCACAGGAACAGGAATCACAGTAAGGGCAAAAGACGTCACAGAATTACAAATGGTCCCATTACTAATTTGAACATAAATCTCTTGAGGATTTACGGTGTTTGTAAATTGGCTGCCAAGAGGATTCGTTCCGTTTTCTGCATTTTCCAAAGTGGTATAAAATGTTACGGTAAGGTCGTCAGTAATACCTTGGGTGATATCATCTGCAACCAAATTCAAATCTATGGTTTCGAAGGTATCGTTGGAAGCATCATCGCATCTAAAAATATCTACAGGCTCATTATACTGAGGATTTGTACCCAAAACCAATTCCATCGTTGAAGTCCCATAGCATAAGGGGTCAGAAACATTCTGAACTCGAACAAAAATCGTTTGTGGATTTGAAGTATTTTGATAAGCGTTGAATTTATCTATAGGATTATTGCCTAAATCAGCTTCAACTTGTGTTTCAAAATAAAGGACTTCCTTCCCTGTTTGTCCATTCAAAATTTCATCATCCTTGGTGCTTAAAATAAAATCACCAATATTATCAGAATCATTTTCACAAATTCGATAATCTGTGATGTCTGGAAAATCAGGTAAGGAGTTGATCGTAATATCTATGGTTTCTAATACGTAACATCCGGTTGAGGTGTTTGTAACTCGCGCTGTTACCAATTCTGATTGTGCATTATAAACTGATGGATTTGTAATGGCATTAGAAGCTGCTTCGGCGTCTGCTACAGAATTGTAATATGTAACTTGGTCTGTGGAACCGATTGGTAAAATTTCGGATTCAGAATCCTCAAGGTTTACAATAAAAAAGCCATCCTCGTCATCATCGCAAATAACAATTGGATTTGGGGAATTGCTTATTGGTGCTGGTTGCACAGTAATTTCAAAGCTTTTTATATCAGCACAGAATGTTGCACTCGATCGGACTCTGGTATATACCGTTAAAGGGTTTGTGGTGTTGGTATAAAAATCTGGCAACTGGTTTAAGTTGGCATCTGCATCAGCTTCAGACAAAAAGTAAGACACATCAAAACCACTTTGACTATTTAGAACTGTATCGTCGAATTGCGTAAGGTCAATGGTTGTGAAATTATCCTGGTCTTCATCACACACAGTTTGTGGACCAATAGCAGGGAATGTTTCAATGGCATCTAATGATAATTCAAAATCTGATATCTCAGAGCAGGTCGGACTGCTAATCACAATATAAATGGTCTGAGGATTATTAGGTGGAAAGTACTCAACTGATTGATCTAACTCGTTAACACCATTATCTCTATCATCCTCGGTTTCATAGAATTCAATCGTTAAATCAGGGATGTCGAACATTATCGTTTCTGCAATGGCTTCTAAGTCAAAGCCTTCAACTCCGTCATTGCCTTCATCACATTCTGCAAAATCAATGATATTGGTACCTGTTAATAACAGATTTGGATGAACTTCAATTGGTGTATAGGATACACAGCCAGTTGTGTTGTCTTCAACCCTAATATAAACCGTTTGTTCTTCGTTTTGGGTATTTGCAAAATTAGTTGGGTCAGCAATTGGGTTTGCGCCAGATAATGCATCTTCTGGAGTTAAATGATAACTGATAGTAACATTAGTGGTTCCCTGTAAAATATCTGCTTCTAAAGAGGTGAGGTCGAAATTTGCAAAGCCATCATGGTCGCTATCACAGGCATCAATATATTGATTATCTGCTTGGTTTATAGGTGGATTGCTCAACACTTCGATATCTAGGGTCGTTGTAGAAATACAACCTGTTTGGGTATTTACTACACTGACAAATACTATATCGTTTGGATTGTTGTTCACATACGGCATTGGGATAATATTTGAGCCCGTATCTGCATCCGCCTGAGTGTAATGGTAAGTTACATCGAGATTTGGTTGCCCGCCTGTAATTTCATGATTGACGTCGTTAAGGTTAATTTCTGTAAAGCCATCCGCTGTTTGATCATCACAAACAACTAAGGTTGCAGGATCGTTTATCGCAGGAAAGTCATTAACTACAAGATCGACCTCGTTATAAATGATACATGCAGAATCTAAATCCTCAATTCTAATAGTGAGCGTTTGTGGGTTTGATGTATTTTGATAATTACCAGAAATAGCATTGGTATTATTCTGTGCGTCAGATAATGAAGTGTGGTAACTGAAATTGTAGTTTCCTGTTGCCAATGAGTTAATAACATCATCATCTAAAGTCGATAAGTCAAAGGTTTCTGTACCTGTGCCGCTAAAGTTACAAAGATTGTAATCTGCCATCGGGTCTGGTGTTTGGTTATCATCGACCAAAATATTAATATCATCTGTTATGGTACATGTTGAACCATTTAAAGGTACATCGATTTCAACGGTATATAAACCAGATTGTGTTGCTGTTAATGTAGGCTGAGTTTCAGACCCAAGTAATCCACCATCTAAATACCAACGGTAAACTGCCTGTGCGTTATTAATATTAGCGTCCAATTGCACTTGAGATAAGCAGGTAGCCACATCTTCGCCAAGCTCAACAATAGAATTAAAACTATTACCTTCTATAAAAACCGCTGAATCGTAATTTTGATCTGTTTGATCCGCAATAACCAGTTTTATTCTATACGTAACATTAGGGGTAATGGCCGCTGTTGCACTAAGAACCGTAGTTCTACCATTATAATTGGTGTCCCCGAGGTTGTAACCGTCGAAGTATTGTTCGTTTTCAGCCGCACAGAAATCTGTAATTTCTGGATGTACTGTATTTGTATTTACAGGAATAGAAGTTCCGGGCACTAACGCAATATTTACAAAGGGGTTTGAAGTCCCAGCTTCACGAATCAAAAAAGCAAAACCATCGGAATATTGACAAGGGAAATTAGCAAAGTACTCTTCAGAAGCTAATATATAATTGAATTGTACTTGATTTGAAGCTGAAATAAAATCGAACTCAATGGTTGTAGCATTCAGTGTATTGTTGATGCCTAAAGTGGTTTCGAGATCTGCATCTGTTCCCCAGGCCGAAGTACCATCGTTTAAAACATTAGTGTTTTGTGTATTTCCCGCAGCTAGTGCATCACCAGTAGTAAGTACTAAACCATTTTCAAAAGGAAAATTAGAAGATCCACGTTGAAAATAACCAAAACTTCCTAAGCCACTAACATTACCATTTACGGGAGAAGAAATATTAGACACTTCAACACAGCCTTGAACCAAGGTGTTTTGTACAAGATCAGTAGCGCTTAAAGAATTATCAACTGAGATTTGTTGTGCAAAACTTAAGGAGATTGTTGCACAAAAGATTACACTTAGAATATGGTTAGACCATTTCATGTTACTGCGGTTAAGTCACGTATAATCCCTAAATTATCTTATCAAAAACGGGCATTAATTTGAGATTACCGTCAAACATAGATAAAAATTAGATTAAATGCAAAAAAATACGATAAAATGTAATTTTAAGTCAAATTTATCGATATATGAAGTAACATATTTTATGCTATCAATTTAAAGATTCAAAACCTTAATAGTTAACGTAAACCCAACCAGAGCTTGGTTTAAATTCAGGATCATTAAGATTTAATACATAGTAATACGTACCAACCGGAACACGATTTCCCTTATTATCTAATCCTCTGTTTATTAAACCCAACCAAGGGGATTCGTTATCGCCTTCATAAATCAAAGTCCCATAGCGGTTATAGATGAGTAGTTTATGATCAATAAAAATATCATAAAGGCCACGAATATTGAACCAATCGTTTTTATTGTCATTATTTGGGGAAAAGCCTTCAGGAATTTCAGGAGGGCAGTTTTCTATTTCGAGTTGAAATTCAAAAATCTCATAGCAAAATTCAGTATTACGCCTTATGAAAATGGTTTGAGGATTACTGAGATTGGTATATGAACCAGGATTTAATATCGAGTTAGATTCTGCTTCCAGGTCATCAATAGTTTCATAGAACGATAATGAATCCAATTCAATAGTTTCAATAGTATCAAGATTTTCGAACAAATTAAAAGTAGCTTTCTCAAAACCTTCATTACACTCTATAAGTGTTGGAAGTATGATATTCTCAGGAACAATTAAAAGTTCAATTTGCTCGGTTGTATGATTGTTTGTTTCTGAAATTTCGGTGACGATTCCGTTTGATGTACCGTCATCATCCACAACAATGGTTAATTGAAAGTTATCTGCAACAGTTTCAGGAATTGTAATTGATATAAAAACTGTTTCACTACTACCAATAGGAATATCATTTAACGTTTCTGCTTGCGCAACCAATTGTCCATCTGCATAAAAAGCAATTGGTGTATTTGCAGGGAGTACGTCCGTACTGTTTGTATTGCTAACCGTATAACCAATAGTGATAGTACGAGAATCACAAGTCAATTCTAGATTATCTAGATTTACGGTAGCATCAGGAAGTTGACTGTTTAATACGGTAATAACGTTATTAATCATTACAAAATCCTGTCCAGAGGTTAAATTAATAGTAGCTGAAGTGTCCCCAATACTGATGTTATTCTGAATGTTATACACATCAATATCCATATTAAAAAGATTCGATTGCTCCGTAAAACTATTGGTGCCGTTAAATGCGTTATTAGCTGGATTAAGAGGTGGATTACTTATTACATTTCCATTAATAGTCAATTGTTCATTAACGGCTAGAGCAACATCTCCTTCCCAAGCAACAAATCCAATTTTGGCATCTTCGTTATCTAGCACATTAAGATTGTCTAGGTTGATGGTCAGGTTTTCAGGGACACTTTGTAAGCCATCGTAAACATTAAGTTGGTTTAAAGGCAAGTTAGGATCTTCATAAATAACGGTAATTGCCCAACCTGCAAAATTAGTTCCGGTAGGACAATAGGGACCAATAATATCCGATATATCTAATTCTGAAAGTGTATAATTTGTAGTTCCTTCGGACAGTACAAGGGTAGTGACATCTGTGAAAGCAGCAAAGAAAATACGTTCAGTGTCCAAAGCATCACTAAAGGTGCGTTCTGCAGTAACGGGATTGCCATTAAGTTCAATGTCAAAATCTCCAGACCCTGAACCCGCCCAATATAAATAGGCTGCGACGATAGTTTGGTCGGTGTCTAAATTTAAGTTAGCAGAAGAGCTGGTTAAAATATCACAAGGGGCAAAGTTGCCATTTTCTTGTAGGTTCATGGTATTTCCAATAGCGATATAGTCATATCTTCCATTGAACTGGCTGTATAAAGCAATGTCTTGTGCAAATCCGAAGGATATACCGAATATGAAAAAATAAAAGAGAAATTTTAGTTTCAAAAAAATAAATTTACTCCCCTAAATTAAGTGATTTTGAATTAACGCTTTAACGTGAAATGACTAGAGAACTGTCTGCCATCTTCTAAAGTTACAGAGAACCAATAGTCACTTGTGGGCATTATATTGCCATTGTATCTCCCGTCCCAACCAGAGCCTAAAGGATTTAGCTCCTTCAATAACTTTCCGTAGCGATCAAAAATATAGATGATGGTATTGGCTTGAAACTGTGAGGATATGCCTTTTACCTGCCAAAAATCATTTCTGCCGTCATTATTCGGTGTAAAGAACTTAGGAAAACCAATGACGGATACCAAATCTTCTATAATACCACAGTCATTTTTATCGCGTACATAAACGGTATGCAGTCCAGGAGCTACATTTTCAAACGTGTTGCTATCTTGATATGGGCCATCAGGATTATCCAAAGCAAATTCGTAATCGCCTTCACCAGTAACGATTACGGTTACCACATTATTTTCTGTGGCATCGACTACATTGATATTGGTAATTGTTGCAATGTTTGAAGGCAGAACAGTAATGGTTCTGTCCTTAAAACAACCTTCTACATTAGTTACACGCACAGTATAGGTTCCAGGAGCATCCACTTCGATTTGTGAGGTGCTTTCACCAGTGGACCAATCGTAGTAGTAATTACTTGGATTATCATCGATGACTCCGCCAGTTAAAGTCAATGTTTCAGGGAAGAAGTTTAAACAGTAAATGGTTTCAAATTCAGTTTCAATATTTGGGAGTCGTTTCACAACCAAAGTCAATTCACTTATACCATAACACGCATTTTCATTTTCTACGCGAGCAAACACGGTATGGTTATAATCAACAGTGTTGGTATAGTTATTTGCCAATGAATTATTTTCTAAAAGTGCATCTTCATAAGTTTCATAATAAACAACATTTAATCCTGTTGGTAATCCATCTAAAACCTGGGCATTTGCATCACTTAATGTAAAAACGTAAAGGCCATCTTCTGTACCATCATCATCACAAGCCTCTAATAGTGCATCGTTAGAATTTGTAACGCTTACACGTAACTCGACTTCAGCATAATCGATACAACCTGTTAGAGTGTTTGTAACTTTAGCAACAATAAGTTGCGGGTTAGAAGTGTTTTCAAAACTTGAAGGGTCGATGGTACTCACTTCACTTTCGGCATCCGTCTGACTTAAAAAATAGGTCACCTCTCGTTCAGTAGCTCCACCAGTAATATCACTTTCTATTTGGCGTATATTAAATATTGTACGTTCATCTTGAACGTCATCCTCATCACATTGAAGGATAGAGGCATCGTTAACCATAGGTGCAGGGTTTATTGATACATTAAAATTGCCTATGTCATAACAATCCGTATTCAAATTGTTTTCAATTCTGAAAAAGATGACTTCTGAAAATGGGTTGGAATTTGTGTAATCCGCAGGTAAAGGGTTTTGGTTGTTGTTAGCATCTGCAACCGAACTATGGAATGTGATACTATATGCATTCTGATCTTGGTTACCGTAAATAACGTCTTCAAATTGTGTTAAATTCACCGTTGAGATGCCATCTCTGGTATCACCTTCATTATCACAAAATTCTTGACTTGGTATAGGATTAGCGATTGGAGTATCAAATACGTCGACTGTAAACGATGTTGTGTCAAAGCAATTCGCATTTTCAATATTACTTATCCTAGCAACAATTTGCTGTGGATTCTCTGTATTGGTAAAAGGAAAGGTTATCGGGTTTTCATTATTGTCAGCATCGATTTGATTTTCAAAATAGGTAACTGAGAACTGATTTTGGTCTTGGTTACCAATGATATCAGAATCCTTGTTTGTAAAATTAAAAGAAACGACACCATCATTGTCTGTGTCACAAACCCTAAGGTTGTCAGTTGTATTAGCAACAGGAACTTCAAAAACTCCAACCACTGCATTTCCTTCAATGGGGCAATCCCCGTTATTGGGTTCAATAAACACTTCGTAGAAGCCTGGTGTATCAACAAATAATTCGAAAGTAGTTTCAACTAATGGAGTGCCGTCCTTGGTCCAGGTATAATCAGCTCCAGCAATTTCTTCAGCAGTTAAAACATAACTATCACCAGCACAAAGTTTTAACTCTGTTGTGCTTTCGCCATTTTGAATGATATCTATTTGAGTGTTGAATAAGGATTGAATAAACGGAGGCAAACCGATTCTACTTAAATGTGCATTGTTATTATTAACATCTACTCTAATACCGAACTCATCATAATTTGAAGCATTACCTGTCAGTTCAGGGTTATTTATTATACCAAGATGTTTGCCTGTCGTATTGAAATCTTGAAAATTCACTTGTGCTCTATAAATACGTTTGTCTAAACCTAATTGTAAAGCACCTGCACTAATGTTGTTAGAAGAATGTACTATTTGAAGCGAAGCAGGTATATCAGCACTTTCCAAATCCCATTGCAGGACTTGACTTTGTCCACCACCACCAATTCCTAGGCCAGTTGTAGCATATACTTTTTTATTTTCAGCAGAAAACTCTATACCATATGGGCTACTGTTATAATCGGGACCTAGTAATTCTATACTGTTTGAAACAACGCCAGTATCATTATTAAAATCGAACAAGTACACTCCACCAGGAGCATCTTGTGCAACAATGTTTGAAAATCCAAAGTGAGCAACTGCCAATTTAGTGCCGTCAGGTGACGCTTTTAAATACCCAAGTGCATTTCTGCGATAGCCTTCTGCTGGAACTGTCGGTCCCACTATAGAAACTACAGGTGTTGTCGTCACGCCATTTGTATCTACCTTAAATGCATAAAAGCGATCTACAAAATGGGTAATGACCCAAAAAGAAAAGCAATCATCTGCTTTTACAGCAGTTATCTTTTCTGAACATTTATAATCTACTTCCGTTGGATTAGTACTGTCGTATGTAACAAGAGGTACATTTTTTTCAGTAGGTTCAATAGATCCCAAACCACCATCACCATTTAAATTGATTAGGGAATACATCAATCCATCATTAATCCCATCTGCATCTGTTTGATTTGGGAAAGAGGCAGAATTAAAATGATGAGGTTCATCAACCGTGAAAATATAATAGAAATTAGGGTCTTGGGGTTTCGGAACAAAAAGACCAGAAGAGGTACTGGATTCATCCCCTTTTAGACCAGTACCATTTTGCATCACCTGATGATTTCGGTTCCAAACCGTTCTCCCATCAGAATAAAATAACAGATTACCACTTGTGTCAGAGATGGATGTACAACCTTCGAGCGTATTTAGTTGGCCATTAGTAATTGCAGTTACCGACCCATCTGCAGAGTTAAATTGCAAGCCAGCACGTTGCCCAAAATACCAAAATGAAGCTTCATTCTGACCAAAAGAGGCAACTGCGAAACACAATAAAAGTATTAAAAGCCCAAATTTTTTCATCCCAGATAGCGATAGCTACCAAAGATATTATAAATCTCGTTTTTTTAGTAATCGGTAGGATAAAAAGATAAAAAGTGCCGTCCAACCTAAAACAATAGCGATTTCATGAAAATGAACTGCATAATCGTAAGCTAAATCCGCCTTGTCAGGGAACTTGGTCATAATAATTCTTTGAAAAGGTTGGTCAATCAGCTTATACATCGATTCTAATGGTAAAAAGTTTTTTACTTGAAACCCTGTTGCTGCCGAATCCTTTTGCCAAGTGACTACGCCAAAAATTATCCACTCTAAAATGTATAGAATAACCAAGAAGGCAAGTGCAAAGGCTGAGCGTTTAACCAACATCCCAAAGAATAAACACAAACTAAAAAAGCCAACTAATTTTACAAAGTAACCTAATAGAAAATCAACTTCTCTAAAGATGATAGAAGCTTCTGTATAACTGGAGTAATAAAGACCTATTAAAAAGGTTGCTAATCCGATGAGTACCGTTGCAGCAAAGGAAAAGAATACTATGGTATAGAATTTTGAAAGAATAAATTCCTTTTTACTTAACCCATCAATTAGGTTTTGTTTTAAGGTTTTGTTACTATATTCATTACCAATCATACTAACCACGACGATTGCAAAGAAGAATTTAAAGTATGAAGCAAAGAAGGTCGTAATATGCCAAATAATTGGAAAATTGAAAATACCTAACTCACCCAATTCCAAAGTAAAAAAACCAAAGAAATTAATTTTAATGGATGATAAAATTAAAACTGTGAAGGGTAGTATAAAGGATATAAAAATAAGAACCTTGCTTGTTCTATTAAGCCAAAGTTTTTGTAATTCTAATTGTATAAGTCGTAACATGATTGGTTTTTTATTTTCTATGTTCAGTCCGCTTCGAGAGCCTCAGCGGCCAAACTTTATAGTGTTGATTGATTAGTTGAGTTTGTCTGTTAGCTGCAAGAATTGTTCTTCCAAACTTTCTTTTCGTTTTACTAAATGAGATAGTAAAATGCCTTTAGAAAACATCAGTTGATTAAACTCCGATGCGGACATTGGTTCATTTAAAAACGCTGTGATGAGTTGGCCTTCAACTTTTATCTTTCCGAAGTTAGCGTCAGAGTCAAGAATCGCTAACAGTTCATCATGCTTATCTGCTTTCAATTCAAAAAAGCCATGACTACTTATCATTTCATCCACACGACCTGAATATAATTTTTCGCCCTTACGAAGCACTACAACATGCGAGCATACCTTTTCAACTTCATCCAATAAATGCGATGCTAAAAGTATCGTTGTACCATTAGCAGCAATGTCTTTAATAATTTGACGTATTTGGTGAATCCCTTGCGGATCTAAACCATTGGTAGGTTCATCTAAGATTAAAATTTCCGGGTCATTGAGTAGGGCGGAGGCAATGGCCAACCGCTGTTTCATCCCTAGAGAGTAGGTCTTAAATTTACTATCCTTTCGGTCCAAAAGACCGACGATTTCTAGTTTTTCATGAATTTTACTATGATCTACTCCTTTAATTTTACAGACTAATTTTAGATTTTGCTCTGCCGTCATGTAAGGATAGAAATTAGGACGCTCTATAATGGCGCCTACTTTCTTTAGAGCATCATGTGTTGTTGTGTTGCCATCGAACCATCTAAAGTCTCCACTGGTTTTATTAACAACATTGAGTACCACACCAAGAGTAGTGGATTTACCACTTCCGTTGGGGCCTAAAATGCCATAAACATTACCTTTATTAATTGTAAAACTTAAGTCTTTAACTGCAGTGAGATAACCAAACTTTTTAGTGAGGTTATCGATTGTAAGGATAGTATCCAAAGTGAATATAAATTTTGTGCCATACTAAAATAAGAAAATAGTATAGCGTGATTGATTGTTACGAGTAAGACGAGTAACTCAGTTTTTTGTTACAGGAAAAGATAAAATAAAAAAAGCATTTCAATTAGAAATGCTTGATAATTATAATATTTGAAGATCAGTTCCAGTTCTCGTCAAAATCGAGATTCTCGTAGTCATCGAGATCTAAACCATCTTCAAATTCATCATAGTCATCCTCATCTGTATCTGAAGTAAATTCTTTCTGTGGTGCTGCATCAGGGACTTGGCCATGAACATACATTAGATTTGGATAATCAGAGCCTTGAGCTTCTTCAACAATCTCAGCCAATTCCACATAAAACGTCCACATGTTTAAGAAATCGTAAACGTAAATTAACTTTGTAGAAGCCTCGTGTACCACATCATTAATTTTTGTGGCGTTCATCACCCTAACTTTGTTTTCAGCTTCACTCATGTCGAACATCGAAATTTCTTCACCTTGATTCCATTCCTCATCACTAATATAGAAGGATGCCATCTCTAATCCATCAAAACCGAAAGATTGCGTAATGATATTGTGAAGATCTTCCATTGTATCTGTTTCACGGATTTCTAAATCCCTGAATACATCTTCGTCCTTAGTATCATTATCGAGAACAACTCTAAATCTGTAAATCATTGTCATTAATTTTCCTTGCAAAGATACAACTTATGATAATTTTGATGCTAATATTCGCTTTCGACTTTCGAGGAATATATAAAATTGAATTCCGATTAATAGTGTTGCAATAACTAGGTGCAACGGTTGTGTGGTAAATGGAAAATCAAAATAATACATGGCCATACCAGTTACAATTTCAGCCAGAATGCATAGCATCACCAAGTTTAGTTTGTTGTATCCTAAATTGTATGTTTTATGTCTGTAATACAACCATCCATTAATTAATAGGACAGCTACGGAAAGCGTACGGTGTATATAGAATTGTACTGTTGGGTCCTTTAACCATAAAGTTTTTACATATCCAACATCTTTAATCTGCTCATCGACATATTGTCTCACTTGGGTGCCCAAAATAATTTGAATCAATGTAAGTAAAATACTTAACCCAATTACGTTTCTAAACAGAGCATCAAATTTTTGATTTTTAGAACTTGTTTTAGAGGCAAAAATGAGATAAAGTATAATGGCAACAATAACCAATGCCATCACCATATGAATGGTAATTTTAAATGGTGCCAGATTAGAATCAACTACTGTTTTTCCTAACCACGCCTGAAACGCCATCGCAAAAATGGTAAAGATAGAAAGTATTAGGAATCGTTTTCTATCCTTCCAAAGCCAAATGGATATAATCGTAAAAATCAATATTGGGATGCCTGATAATGCTCCCATTAGCCTATTGATATATTCTACCCAAGTATGTAAAGGGTTAAAAATGGCATAATCGTGTGTTGTGTAATCATCCCAATTATTAAGGTTTAAAGTATCTGAAGAGGAAAAATCTTGTGGTGCTACTTTTAAGGATTCGTTATATATAATAACAACTCCCTTTTTATAAAAATGATTGGGTTTAAATTGAAGCTCCGATAGTTCTGTTGGCGGGATATAATACCCAAAACACTTTGGCCAATCTGGGCAACCCATACCAGATCCCGTCATGCGTACCACAGCACCAGCGATAATGACCAAATAAATCATTACCAGCGCTACTTTTGTTGTTTTTCTAAACGCTTTTCTCATTAATTATAAGTGTTTTTTAAAACATAAACTATTGTCCATTCCCTTGTATTGACCGTATTTTGGTATGGATTCATAGTTGTTCTTTTTGTAGAATTCAACGGCCTCTTTTTGTCTAATACCGGTTTCTAAAATAGCATGAGTAAACCCTAATTCTTTTGCCCATTCCTCTAAGGAATTTAAAATTTTACTAGCTATTCCTTTATTTCTAGCTTCGGTTTTGGTAAACATGCGTTTTATTTCCACGCTGTTTTTATCAAAGATTTTAAATGCTCCACAGCCAACAGGTTTGTCATTGAGATACGCTACAACAACATTTCTTAAGGATTCAATACTATTAAATTGATTATAGAACTCATGTTCATCACCATCTGTAATTTTTAAATAGCTGTCAAGTTCCTTTACTAGCGCTATAAAATCTTCATTCTTAGAGTTGCTTTTGATGATTTTTAACATAATCAAGAGGTTGTACTTAAACCTAACTTTTCACCTTCTTTGAGCATCAATTGATAGGCAGCATGGTGTTCATTGGGAATCTCTCCTTCTAAAATAGCTTCTTTTATGGCTTCTTTAATTATTCCTATTTCCCGTGAAGGTTTTAAATTAAAGGCTTTCATGATTTCTTCTCCTGAAACTGGAGGTTGAAAATTACGAACATGATCTCGTTCTTCGACTTCCTTAATTTTATCCCTAACAATCTTAAAGTTATTGTGATAGCGCTTAAAACGCTTAGGGTTTTTGGTAGTGATGTCAGCTTCACAGAGTGTCATTAAATCTTCTATATGATCACCTGCATCAAAAATGAGTCGTCTTACTGCGGAATCTGTAACATCAGTTGCCAGAACAATTGGTCTTGAGCTCATTAACACCATCTTCTGAACAAATTTCATTTTGTCATTCAGTGGCATCTTTAAACGCTTAAATAAATGATACACCATTTTTGATCCCTTAAACTCGTGACCATGGAACGTCCAGCCAATTTTCTTATGAAATTTTTTAGTCGGTGCTTTACCAATATCATGCAATAGAGCAGCCCATCGTAACCAAAGGTTATTTGTGTTTTTCGCAATATTGTCAACCACTTCTAAGGTATGATAAAAGTTGTCTTTATGGCGTTGGCCTTCAATTTCGTCGATACCTTTTAGAGCGGTCAATTCTGGAAGAATAAAATCGAGTAACCCCGTTTTTTCTAATAAAATAAACCCTTTTGAAGGTGTGTCACTTTCTAAAATTTTATGTAATTCAGTAACGATACGCTCTTTGGTAATTATTTTGATTCGATCCTTGTTTATAGAAATCGCATTGAGAGATTCTTTTTCAATGTTAAAGTCTAATTGTGTTGCGAATCGAATGGCCCTAAGCATTCTCAATGGATCATCACTATAGGTTGCATCTGGATTAAGTGGAGTTCTTATGATTCTATGTTCCAAATCCCTGATACCATTAAATGGGTCTAATAACTCACCGTAATTTGAAGGGTTTAAACTTAAGGCTAGTGCATTAATCGTAAAATCTCGACGATTTTGATCGTCCTCTAAGGTTCCTGGTTGAACATTAGGGTTTCGACTTTCTTCAGTATAACTTTCCTTACGCGCACCTACAAATTCAATTTCGACATCATCATGACGAAGCATGGCTGTGCCATAGGTTTTAAACACTTGTACTTTAGGGTTATTAGGTAGTTTTTGAGCTACTTTTTCTGCTAATTCAATGCCGCTGCCAATAGCAACAACATCAATATCCTTTGCATCACCACGTTCTAAAAAGTAATCACGCACAAAACCACCGATGACGTAAGATTCCAGATTTAGTGCTTCGGAAGCTTCAGATATCGTTTTGAAGATTGAATGTTGAAGTGCGTTTTTGTAATTCATTTAAGTCCCAAAGTTCAAATTTGGGATGCTTTTTTCTTCTTTTAGTCCCTAATAATTGAAAGAGAACCGTCAGAATTTATTTTTATAATTCTTGAAGGAGTAGCATCACTTTTTTCTTGTTGCAAATTTACAACATAGTCCACACCTTTTAAAATGTCACCTTCTATTTCTTGAAATGATTTAGGGGTTGGGTTTCCGCTGACATTGGCAGAAGTTGAGACAATGGGTTTGCCCAACTGCTCAATTAAACTGAACGCAAACCCTTTTGAAACAATTCGTATTGCAATTGTGTTTTCAGAAGAAACTAAATTATGTGCCAGGCCTTTAGGGTTATTATAAATTATGGTTGTTGGTTTTGACGCGTTTTTTAGGATAGAATGTACACTATTTGGAATAGACCCAATGTAACCTTTTAGCATAGTGAGTGAGCTTGCCAAACAAATAAGCGCTTTGCTTTCCTCTCGTTTTTTTAAATGATAGACTTTATTTACTGCTTCAACGCTTGTAGCATCGCAACCAACACCCCATACGGTGTCTGTCGGGTATAAGATTATGCCTTTGGAATAGAGTGTTTTTAGAGCGGCATTAATTTCACTTTGCATGGGTTTGAGCCTTATATTTGTCGTGTCGCAAAATTACAATAGAAAATTAAAGGACTTTTCATTAAATGAAAGAAATAAAGGTTTTTAATACTAATTTAGATAGTGGACTTAGAATTAAGCTTGAAGAATTAATCGCTGATTTTGAATCAATTGATGGTGGGGTAGGTGATAGAAATACGATTAAAGTAGTTGATTTAGAAAGTATAAAGGTTAACATTAAAGCATTTAAGGTACCTAACTTTATTAATCAATTAGCTTATAATTTTTTTAGAAAAAGTAAGGCTCAACGTTCTTTTGAATTTGCTAACACCTTAGAACGCCTCAATGTTGGTACTCCACAGCCACTGGCATATTTTGAATATAAAACTCTATTGTTTTTTAAGAAGAGCTACTACATCAGTGAACAGTTAGAGTATGACTTAACGTATAGAGAGTTAATAACAGACTTTAATTACCCCGATTACGAGGCTATTTTACGGGCATTTACGAGATTTACACATAGTCTTCATAAAAAAGGTATTCAGTTTTTAGACCATTCTCCTGGGAATACATTGATTAAAAAAAATAATGATTCCTATAAATTTTATTTAGTCGATTTAAACCGAATGAAATTCGGGCAAATGGACTTTAAAACACGAATTAAGAACTTTTCCAGATTAACACCTCATAAATCTATGGTAGAAATTATGAGTGATGAATATGCCAAGTGTACTGGCGAAGATTTTGAAACTATATATAATCTAATGTGGAAAGAGACCAGTAAGTTTCAATATAAGTTTCATCGAAAAAAGATTTTAAAGAAAAAATTAAACCTAAAGAAGAGCTAGTTGTTTTTATGGAGCTCTCTTAATTTTGAATATTTTAAAAACGCAATGTTTGCTGTCTGAACGCAGATGACAAAACCATTAAATCCATCTAAAAACCCAAATCTCAGAATATAGGATTTAAAGAACGCCCAGCTTGGGTTAACCCACAGTTTCCAGAATGGAGCCTTTTTTCCTTTCTCATAATAAGCTTGAGCGGAAATCGTAGAAAAATATTCTGTTTTTAGATTAAATTCAGAATAGGTCTGATAGGTCCAATGTAAAATATCTCCTTTTAGTTTCGATGCTTTACTGTTACTGTCCTTAAACCCAATAGTTTCGTGGATTTTATGTCCCCTCCAATATGCTTTTCGTCTGTCGAAAACACGTAATTTTTTATTAGGGTACCAGTCAGAATGTTTTATCCATTGCCCACAAAAGTTATTATATCTATTACAGTAATATCCATCGTATGTCCAATGAGACTTTAGCTCAATAATCGATTTCTGTAATTCTTCAGATAATGCTTCATCCCCATCTAAAGACACAATGTAGTCATAGGAGGCGTGTTGTAAGGCAAAGTTTTTTTGTTCTATATAACCTAAGAATTCCTGTTCTATAAATTTCACATTGTATTGAGAACATATCTGTTTAGTGCTATCAGTGGAAAAAGAATCGACAACGACAATTTCATCAACAACTGATTCTAGAGATTGTAAACATTTTTCAATGTTTCGCTCTTCATTATAAGTAATAATAACACCAGAAAGTTTAATCATACGTGGTAGAAATGTTAGGTAAAAATAGCTATTTTTACCCTAATGGAATCCATAAAAGCCTCAGTTATTATTAGTACTTATAATCAGCCGCTTTGGCTAAAGAAAGTATTATGGGGCTATGAAGTACAAACGAATTTAGATTTTGAAATCGTGGTTGCCGACGATGGCTCTACAGAAGAAACAAAAGCGGTAATAGACGAATTTAAATCTAACAGTAATTTAAAGATCAGTCATGTTTGGCAGGAAGATGATGGGTTTCAAAAAACAAAAATTCTTAATAAGGCTGTTTTAAGAACTTCATCCGATTATGTGATTTTTACTGATGGGGATTGTATTCCCAGAAAGGATTTCGTTGATGTACATCTCAATCTGCGGCAACCTAACCATGTGCTATCTGGAGGCTATTTTAAATTGCCTTTGTTCATCTCAAACCTAATACGTGAAGGCGATATAAAAAAACAAAAATGTTTTGATTTAGATTGGTTATTGAGTAATGGTTTAAAGAAAACATTTAAAACAAACAAATTAACGACAAGAAAGACGAAATCATGGTTTTTAAACACGTTTACAACAACCAAAGCGACCTTTGATGGTATGAATGTGTCTGCGTGGAAAAAAGATATTCTAAAGGTAAACGGATTTGACGAACGCATGCAATATGGGGGAGAGGATCGGGAGATTGGAGAGCGCCTTAAGAATAAGGGGTGTAAGTTTGTACAGATTCGCTACAGTGCTATTTGTTTACATTTGTACCATGATAGACCTTATAAAAACAGCTCAGATTTAGAGAAGAATAAGGAGATTAGGAAGGAAACTAAAAGAAATAAAAGTAAAGTGACACGATTTGGAATTGAAAAACTTTAATAGTAATACAGGCATTTCGGTTATTATCAGTACGTATAACGCTGAAGAATGGTTAGAAAAAGTCATTTGGAGTTATCATGCCCAATCTTTCAAAAATTTTGAAATGATTATTGCCGATGATGGCTCTAAACATCCAACCTTTGAGCTTATTGATAAACTCAAAGCTCAGGTACATTTCCCAATAACACATGTGTGGCATAAGGATGATGGTTTTCAAAAATCAATGATTTTAAACAAAGCCATTACAGCTTGTAATAGTCATTATATCTTAATGAGTGATGGCGATTGTTTAGCCAGAGAAGATTTTTTGAAGATTCATAATGATCACCGAGAAGAAGGCTATTTTTTATCTGGCGGGTATTATAAACTACCAATGTCAATCTCTAAAGCAATAACCAAAGAGGATATAGTTTCTCAAAAGTGTTTTCAATTACCGTGGTTAAAGTCGAAAGGACTACAAGGATCTTTTAAAAACAATAAGCTCACAGCTAGAGGGTTAAAAGCTAAACTATTAAACCTTATAACCCCTACAAATGCGAGCTGGAATGGCCACAATTCCTCTGGGTGGAAGTCTGATATTTTAAAAGTCAATGGTTTTGATGAGCGTATGCAATACGGTGGACAAGACCGAGAATTGGGCGAGCGTTTATTTAATTTAGGTTTAAAATCGAAACAAATTAGATACAGTGCAGTCTGTTTACACCTAGACCATAAAAGGGGGTATAAAAACCAAGAGTCTATTGACAAAAATCGCCGAATAAGACAAACAACAAGATCCGAACGTCGTCAGTGGACAGACTATGGTATTGTTAAAAAAGAGGGTTAATTACTTTTTGATTTTTTCACTAAGCGAATAGCCTTTTAAAGATTATGACAATCTGTTATCTATCCAATTTAAGATGTATTCTAAAATAGAATCTTCAGCTAACTCGAGACTTTGAAAGGTCATAAAAAGTTTGTGATCTTGTTTTAAAAAACGATTGAGTTTTCTTTTTACTGATGATAAGCTTTTGTATGATCTGAAATAGGTTAATTGATCAACATTACTATAGTGATAGGTGTTGTTTTTTACTTCTAAATGTTCAGAAAGCGATGAAATGATAAATTGATTTTCATTTCTGAAGCGATATTTAATATTGTCCTCAAGAACTGGGTTTGTATCGAAGAATTTTTCCAACGTAGATTTGCGAACACAAACAGGGGTATGGAATCTTCTGATATAGTTTTTAGTGCCTGCCAGTTTTGCACTGGTCTGTTGAAATTGTTTAAAACCAACAGTTTTTCTCTTTATTGGTATTCCAATTAACTTCCTAAAATTACGATACAGTTTACGTAAATGCCTGTCTTCGTTGTATTTTTTCCACTTTCCCCTTATAATTGGTTTTCCGTCAATAAAAAAATCGCTTACAGATGTTTCACGCATTAAAAAAGTATCATCGTTGAAGACAATGAAATGCTCAGAAAGATCAGGAACTCTGAAAAGCATACTCCCTATTGTACACGAATTAAAGGTTGGTAAATAGTTTTCGTACCCTCTAAACAGTACTTTATGATCAATTAGTTTTAATCTTATATTTTTTGACTCAGCTCTTTGCTTAAGGGATTCAAAATGATCAGGTTGTTGCTGGTCCGTTACTAAATAAATGTTTTTTACAAAAGGCGCATATTTAATAATGGATTTTATAGCAATATTAATTTCGCCAATAGAATTAAATCTTATGCTCTGTTCCTTTTTGGAAAAATCAATTTTCTTTTCAGAATAGGTGTTTATACGCTTTTGCCATTCTTTGTCACCGGCATCAACCCATGTAATAACAGCATCTAAAGTAATATCTTCGTCTTTTTCCATAAACATCGCTGGTTTTTTAGAAGTCTTTCGTTTTCCGTTGTTTCCTAAACGGCAACATCGTACTCACGGAGTGCATCATTAAGCGATGTCTTTTTATCTGTACTCTCTTTGCGTTTTCCTATAATAAGAGCACAGGGAACTTGATATTCACCAGCCGAAAATGTCTTAGTATAACTTCCTGGAATCACCACGGACCTTGCTGGTACGACACCCTTCATTTCTTTAGGTTCATCTCCTGTAACATCGATGATTTTAGTACTCATGGTCAATACGACATTAGCTCCTAAAACAGCTTCCTTTTCAACACGCACACCTTCCACAACAATACAACGACTGCCTATAAAAGCACCATCTTCTATGATAACGGGTGACGCCTGTAAAGGTTCTAAAACACCACCAATGCCAACACCACCAGAGAGATGTACATTTTTACCGATTTGTGCACAACTACCAACAGTTGCCCATGTATCTACCATTGTGCCTTCATCTACATAAGCACCAATATTAACGTAGCTTGGCATAAGTATTGTGCCGCTAGAAATATAGGCGCCATGTCTTGCTACCGCATGTGGTACAACTCTAATGCCTTTCGACGCATAGTCACGTTTTAGTGGAATTTTATCATGGTATTCAAAAATTCCGACTTCGTAAGTTTCCATTTTCTGAATAGGGAAATAAAGCACCACTGCTTTTTTAACCCATTCATTGACTTGCCAACCATCATTAGTCGGTTCAGCGACACGGAGTGTCCCTTCGTCAATAAGTTTTATGACACTGCGTATAGCATCAATTGTAACTTCATTTTTTAAAAGGGATCGGTCTTCCCATGCGTTTTCTATAACGGTTTGTAGTTGTTGCATAAATCCAAATTTGGATTCAAAGATACTGCTCAAATTAGAGGCTTAAAAATTTTATGCTAAAAATTGTAGAGACTCTGCGTATCTTTGCAACAATTATGGGAAGACTCTTAGCATTAGATTACGGAAAAAGGCGAACAGGGATCGCTGTTACCGATGAGCTAAAAATTATAGCATCAGGGTTAACCACCATGGACACTCCATCATTGCTTGGTTTTCTAGCGGAGTATTTAGAAAAAGAAAAAGTGGAAACTATCGTTATTGGGTTGCCAAAACAAATGAATAACACGGCATCAGAAAGTGAAGCGGATATTCAAAAGTTTATGCCAAAGCTTCAGGCTAAGTTCCCAAATGTTCCTATTGTACGTATCGATGAGCGCTTTACTTCAAAAATGGCATTTCAATCGATGATAGATAGTGGCTTAGGAAAGAAGAAACGTCAAAATAAAGCCTTAGTAGATGAGATCAGTGCCACATTGATTCTTCAGAATTACATGGCGCAATTATAGCACACAAACAATTCATTACATCTTCTTTAATAATGTAATAAGAATTGTATTTTTGCGTCCGAAATGAAACGATTATGATTTTACCAATTGTAGCCTATGGCGACCCGGTTTTAAAGCGAAAGGCTAAGGAAATAGATGCGGACTATCCAAAGCTAGATGAGCTAATCGAAAACATGTACGAGACCATGTATGGTGCATTTGGTGTTGGATTGGCTGCTCCACAAATAGGATTATCCATCCGTTTGTTTTTGGTAGATACGTCGCCGTTTGCAGAAGATGAAGATTTAACGCCTAAAGAGCAAGAAGAACTTAAGAACTTTAAAAAGACATTTATAAATCCAATTATTTTAGAGGAAGAGGGAGATGAATGGCCTTTTAATGAAGGATGTTTAAGTATCCCTGATGTACGAGAAGATGTTTTTAGAAAGCCCAAAATAAAAATTCAATATCAGGATGAAAATTTTGAAACTCATGTTGAAGACTATGATGGGTTAATTGCTAGAGTTATTCAGCATGAATACGACCACATTGAAGGGATATTGTTTACGGATAAACTATCTTCCTTTAAAAAGCGTTTAATCAAAGGGAAATTAACCAATATTTCAAAGGGAAAAATAAAAATTGATTATAGAATGCGTTTTCCTGCAATGAGCAGAAAACGCTAAATAGTATTATATGACATTAGATAAGATACTTTCCATTTCAGGAAAACCAGGATTATATAAAATAGTGACACAAACCCGTACCGGTGCCGTTGTAGAATCTTTGCTAGACGGTAAGCGTATTACTGTAGGTGCGCACAGTAACATCAGTATTCTAAGCGAAATCGCTATTTATACGTTAACGGAAGAGATTCCATTACGCGAAGTTCTTAAAACGATAAAGGAAAAGGAAAATGGGGAACCTACAAAAGTAGGTCCTAAGGATGGAAAATTAGCCTTAGAAGAATTCTTCTTTGAGGTATTGCCAGAATATGATGAAGACCGTGTATATCCATCGGATATTAAAAAGGTAGTGCAGTGGTATAACATACTTCAAAAAAACAATTTATTGTCTACCTTAGAGTCTGAGGACGAGGAAAAAGACACGTCCGAAGAAGAATAGATTTACAAAAAAACATGTCCAATAGACAATCCCAATTACAAGCCTTCGATCGCTTATTGACCATTATGGATGAGCTGAGGGATCAATGCCCATGGGACAAAAAACAAACCATGGAGTCTTTGCGCCATCTAACGATTGAGGAAGTCTACGAGCTTGGTGATGCTATTTTGGATCATGATTTGGATGAAATTAAGAAAGAATTAGGCGATGTTCTGTTGCATATTGTTTTTTATGCCAAAATAGGAAGCGAAACCAATAGTTTTGATATCGCCGATGTTTGCCATAGCATTTGTGATAAATTGGTGGAAAGGCATCCGCACATCTATGGAGACGTTGAGGTTAAGGACGAGGAAGACGTAAAGCGAAATTGGGAACAGCTAAAATTAAAAGAAGGCAAAAAAAGTGTGTTAGAAGGTGTGCCAAAAAGTTTACCAGCTATGGTAAAGGCCAATCGCATACAAGATAAGGTTGCTGGGGTTGGCTTCGATTGGGAAGAGCCACAACAAGTCTTTGAAAAAGTGGAGGAGGAGCTCAACGAATTACAATCCGAGATAGCTACCAATGACCATGATAAGATTGAAAGTGAATTTGGTGACGTACTATTTTCCATGGTTAATTACGCACGCTTTTTAGGGGTTAATCCTGAAAATGCATTAGAGCGCACCAATAAAAAATTCATAAAACGCTTTCAATATTTAGAGCAAAAATCTAAGGACATTCAAAAGCCATTAAAGGATATGACGCTTTCTGAAATGGACGTGTATTGGAACGAGGCAAAAAAGTTGTAATTTTTTTAGACCTTTATAATCCAAAAGTAATTTTCATCCGTATTTAATATATATGGAACTTATAACTTACAAGTTTCATAATCTTAGTAGGATCTTAATTATGAATTAAGCGGTTGTAATTAAGGTTAATTTAGTTTAGTTAGGGCGAAACCCACTTGTTTAGGCAAGTGGGTTTTGATATTATAACTACTTATTAATAATTGAGAATTGTTAATAACTCAGTTCTTCTTAGGTTGAAGTTTTTATGTCAGTCGTTTTTTAATATCCATTCTCTGATGCAGAATTCTTACGATTTCCACAATTCCATTATCAACTTTTCTATAAAAAATCAGATGCGATTTAATTTTCGTTACTCTATAGTTTTTACGAGTTTGTTCTGCTGACTTTCCTGTCATAAAGTTGACAGCAATAAATTCAATTTCCGCTATTATTAAATCGTAATATCTGTCAGCTTGCACTTTAGACCATTTGCTAAGCGTATAAACCCAAATTTTGTCTAAATCCTCAATCGCTTGTTGGCTTATGCGATATTTGTTTTTACTCATAAGTGTTTGCGATGCAATTCTTTCAGATGTTGTTTGGGGTCAAAATTTTCAACAAATCCGCTTTTTTCTCCAATTTCAAGAGCTTTAATCAATTCTCGCTCTTTTTTTTCTTCACTTTCTAATAGTCGTAAAGCAGAACGAATGACTTCACTTACGGAACCATATCTTCCAGATTTTACTTCTTCTCTTATGAAGTCCTCAAAATGATTTCCGAGTGATATTGATGTGTTTTTTCCCATTTTGAATAAAATTTACTCAAATATACCAAATCTTGGTAACGTAGGCAAATTGCACAGAACGTGTTTGTATGAGATTAGTTGCGTGGTTTAAACACCTAATTTTGCAAATACAAACCGAATTGAAAATCCGCGAGACTCGAGCGTAGCGAACTGGCGCAAGCAATTATAGTAAATAGGCGAGTACTAGCAATAAATTATATACGGTGTTCTATGCAGTATTTATTCCACTTTCTTTTATTTCTATAACTACTTTGTCAAAAAATTTTCTTACGTTTTCAATAAACGTTTTATTCAGTTCTTTTGATTTAATTTTTATTTCATAGTCTTTATCCGGTTCTAATGTTGGATATATGTCGTCCCACATTACACCCAAGTTTTCGTTTTGATTAATTATTTTTATGATTTCGGTATCTTTGGTAGTAAAGTCTCCATTTTTGTGAATAATCTGATTTCTGATTTTTCTCATATCATTTAAAAACTTCCATTCAGGATTCAGTTTATTAAAGTCAACTTTGTAAATTCTCTTAAGGTATAGTTTGCCTTTTTCTAAATCACTATTTCCTTTCAAATCTGTTAGTCCAATTGGGAAATTGTTGATTTTTTTCAGGCTTTCACACAGCCATTTAAGATAAACTTCGAGCATTGAATATGTCTGAATAATAGAAGAATATCTAATTCTATTTGGAAATTCGTGGTCAAATTTAAATCCATCAGATGCTAATTCGTCCTCTAAATTTTCCATTGCAACATTCCATTCATCGGTATCTTCGATTTTGTCAACTTCATCATACTTTTGGTCGATTTCTTTCTGAACTGTTGAGATATGATTTTCTATAAAATCTTGTAGAACAATATAGTTTTCGAATTTAACTTCTAAAAACGCATTTAAAAACTCGATTGTTCTATCCAATTTATATTTCGGCGTTTTTTCATATTGCATAGAACGTGTTTGTGTGTGATTAGTGGTGTGTTTAAAGCACTAATTTAGCAAATACAAACCGAAATGAAAATCCGCAAGACTCGAGTGTGGCGAATTGGCGTTATCAATTTTCGTAAGTAGACGAGTACTAGCAATGAACTAAAAAGGTTGTTGCCAAACGTTTTTATATTGTGTTATTAGTCCGATTAATAAATTCAGTTAGTTTTTCAGGTTCGGTTTTCGCTTTTTCCATAATTCCGATATTGCTAATAATAAAACTCGCAAAAACTTCATTCGGTTTTTCAGTCCGATTATTTTTTTTCATACTTGAGTTAAAAATAAAAGACCTAATTGTTTGAATTGGTCCCCAAGGAATTCCCCACCAACCCAATAGTGCAGATTTCATATTTGCTTTACTATGCATTTCATCAAGGCAATTCGAGCAAGCAACTTTTAAAGATTTGTCATAGTTTGTCATTATTAACATACTAACAACTCTTCCAACCATGGTTGCATTTATTTTTTGAGTTTTAGATTTGCATTTTGGACAAGGATGATTTCTTAAAATCCCACAGTATTCATTAAATTCTGATTCAGTTAATTCCTTTGTTTGCGAATCGACAATATTTATTAAGTTCAGATTCAGATTTCTCTTTTCTATTTCTGCTTTTAAAATATCAAGAACTTCTGGTCGTAGAGAACCTGCTTCTTCTGATGCGATTTTTTCAATCTTCCAATCTTCAAAATTTTTGTAGTTTTCTCTGATGTCGTTTAAATCCATTCTGTTTTTTTAAATGTGTAGTAACTATCTCGTATATATGTAATTCCGATTAGGAATTCAGCCGTAATGAGATATAGCTGTTGTTGTGGTACGTTTTTTTGTCCAGTTTTTATATTCGGTTGTTATTTCAATATTCTGATTTCCGTGAACTTTTTCTTTATACTCAATATTCATTTCATATTCAATTCCATACTTTTCCAATACCGAGTCTATTTTGCTTTTTTCTGATTCCAATGCGTTTAGTTTTCCTCTAAATCGGTTGAAGTTAAAATAGGCATATATCAAGATTGTAATTCCAGCACCGATTGCGCTCGCTCTGAATTTCCAGTTAAAAGTTTCCGTCAGAGTTATGTCAGCATAAAATTTATTTCCGATTATAAATAAAAAGCCTATTGTTATAAGTAGATAAAAAGCTCCATATTTTTTGCTTTTCAATTCGTTTGTTCTCTTCAATTCCAGATTGACATCTTCTAATTTTTCTTGAAATATTTTGTCCAACAAAATGTCAGGGCAAGTATTTTTGAAGTCAGGTTTTTTATTGGTCAAGCCACAAGTCAAGCCATTTTTCAAATCCCTTTTTGGATGTTCGCATAAATCACAATGTCTGGATTGAATCATTTTTAATAGCGGTTTTAGGAAATGTACCACAACTCTTTACAATGCATTAAAGAATCACACTATCCTTTTAATATTTAGGGATAATGTGAGCTTGCACGATTTTATCTTAATCAAAACATTAAACGTAATTAACCTTCCTCAGAATACATACCCTTTACTTTTTTTAATTTCTTTTTCCAGGTTTCCAACTCTTTTTTATGATTGGCAATATTTTTATGGACTTCCTTTACCAATGGGTTATCGTCCTCAACATTAGAAAAGAATTGAAGATTGTTTTCTAATTGGTTGATATCACCTTTTATTTCACTAATACGTTTACGGATAAAATTTTGCTCATTGTCCAATAAACGAGTGTCGTCTGGTTTAGATAGGTTTTCGAGCTTGTTTTCAAAGCGGATCATGTCTAATTTTGCCTTATCCATATCTAGTTTGCTAAAGGCAGCATCTAATGCTTTATTAAACTTTCCGTCAATAAACCGTTTGTTTTGTGGTACATAACCAACAGCCCTAAATTCATTGATTTTTGCTTTTAGTGTTTCTACATCAGCTTTTGGGTCATCTGTAGTCTTAAAAGATTTTAGGTCTTCTAGCAACTTGGTTTTGGTATCAAAATTGTCGTATAGTTCTTGGTTTTCAGCCCTACGCTCAGCGTGCATACGGTCGAAGTAATGATTGCATGCTTTTTTAAATTTCTTCCAGATTTTATCGGAATCCTTTCGTGGTACATGGCCAATTTTTTTCCAGTCACTTTGTATTTTCTTCATCAAAGGAGTTACTGAGTCAAAATCGTCGCTATCCTTGTTGTCCTCTGCAATTTTTATGAGCTCTTTCTTTTTTTGAAGATTTTCATACTGGCCCTTCTTAAGATTCTTGTAGAACTTATTTTTCTTACGGTTAAAGTCGCGCACTGCAGTTTTAAACTTAGACCATGTGGCTTCGTTAACTTTTATAGGAACTTTGCCTGCATTAAAAAAGTCATCTCTAAGGGCTTCAACAAGCTTAATTTTTTTCTGCCAGCCACCATGGGAATTTGTATCCTCTTTGGCTATAGCTTCAATCTTGCTGATGATTTCTTCCTTACGAACTAAATTCTTTTCGTAAGCCTTATCCAAATCTGCATAATAGGCTTGGCGTTTATCGTGTATGGCCTTGGTCGCTGTGCTAAAGCGATTCCAGATTTCCTCACGGTGTTCCTTGGCAACAGGTCCCAGTTCTTCCTTCCACATTTTATGAAGTACTTGCAACTCCCTAAAGGCTCTATTGATGTTTTCATCCTTAGCAAGCTCTTCAGCACGTTCAATGATTTTTAATTTTTGGTCGAGATTATGCTTAAAATCCATATCGCGTAAATCGCGATTAAGATGTAGAAAGTCATAAAAATGCTCTACATGATGGTGGTAACTGTTCCAAGCATTGTTATACTTGTCTCTTGGAATTGGCCCGGCATTACGCCATTGCTCCTGAAGGTCTTTAAAGGTTTTGTAGGTAGTACTTATGTTTTCCTCTACGTTAAGAAGACCTTTAATTTCTTCAATGATTTGTAATCTGTTTTCTAGATTTTGTTTTAGTTGTGCTTCTCTATCCCTATAGTATTGGGTTATTGTTTTTTTATACTCTTTGTAAACCGAATTGAATTTCTTTTTGGTGTCATTAGTGTAATAGAAATCTATGGGGTTACCGCCATCGCTGATAAATGCTTCTTTCTTTTCATCCAATAAGGCACTAAACTTAGAGTTGAATTCAGATTTTATTTCGTTGACATGCTTAGAGATATTCTGAATTTTCTGTGTCTTCAAAAGCTTTTCAAAGGATTCCGCTAGCTTTTCCATGGACATTGCATGGTAATCTTCATCCTTTAAATTATGACGTTCTGCGTTGGATTCGTCTTCGGCATCTTCAGCATTTTCGGAGTCGATCTCATCAACATGATCCTCTTTTTTAGCTGTTGCTGTGTTTTCCTTTTCTGACTTAGGCGCTTCTTTTGAGGCCTTAGTTGGTTTGTCGGTTGCTGTGTCTTCAGTTTGCGATTGAGGTTCTTCTTTTAAGGTCTCACTTGGTTCTTCGGTATCTTCGACGACATCGTCCTTTTTTTCATCCTTAACCTCTTCCTTTTTTTCTTCTGCCGTTGTAATCTCTTTTTCAGTATGTTCTTTGGAAGCAGCTTCGGTTGAAGCTTCTGGTTTTATAGCTTCAGAATCTTCGGTATGCGTTTCTTTTTTTCCATCTGCTTTTTGCAGGTTATCAGTCTGTGACATGAGTCAAATATTTTATGTGGAGGTTAAAGATAAGAAATGCTAATGATATAGCACTTTTATGAAAGGTTCATGTTATTGGTTCCAGATATCCCAAGATTTTTCTGCTTGCAATTTTAGCATATCCAGACCATTGATGGTTGTGGCTCCTTGAAGGCCTCCTATCTCTAAAAATTTAGTGACTTCCGGATTGTAAATTAAGTCGTAAAGGATATGACCTTTTGAAATACCGTCGTACGGAATATTAGGGCATATATTAACATCTGGGAACGTTCCTAAGGGGGTGCAATTAATAATAATTTTGTGCTTTTCTATAAGATCTTCAGTCAATTCATTATAGGTGAAATCAACCCCTTTTTTATTGGTTCGAGACAAATAGTGGTATGTGATTCCCATTTTTTTTAGGGCATAGGCTATGGCTTTTGATGCACCTCCAGTACCTAAAATCAAAGCACTTTTATGATGCTGTTCTAGGTGAGGTTTTATTGAGTGTTTAAACCCATAGTAATCCGTATTATAACCAATCAGTTTGCCTTTTTTTGAAATTTTTATAGTATTTACCGCCCCAATCTTGGTTGCCTTTTTATTGAGTTTGTCTAAATATGGAATAATGGCTTCTTTATAAGGAATAGTGACATTTAGCCCTTTGAGGTTTTGGGTAGATGCTATTTCGGATTCAATCTCTGAAATATCTTGCAGATCAAAATTCTGATAGGTATGGGGCAAATTTTCATTTTTAAATTTTTCCGAAAAATAAGCCCGAGAAAAAGAGTAGGAGATGTCCTTTCCTACTAAACCAAAATTATATTTTAACACGTCGTGTTCGTTGTCCATACCACTCTAAAGCTAAAACAATTAAGATGCCTAATATAATATAGGCTACCGCAATATACGTTTCGGTGTTTAATTCTGGAATAAATCGCTCATAGTTTTTGATGATTTTTCCTCCACTTGAATCTAAAACAAAAGTACCATCCCCCAGCGTTTTGTATATGGTCTCTTTCCATGGCCATACAACACCCAATGACCCAATTATAAAGCCAATAATAGTTGCAAGGGTAATGTATTTGTAATGCTTAAGAATATAATTAAGAATATGCGAAAAGGTCACTAATCCAAACACAGAGCCTAAGGTAAAAGTAGCCAAGACTTTTAGCATTCTTAGTCTTCTGGCATCATCGATAAAACTAAAATCCCAATTTAGAATATTGTAAATGGTATCGAATAAGGCATTGACGGAATCGACCAAAAGCAATACATAATTGCCCATTAAGATAAGAATGAATGAGCCTGAAAAACCAGGCAATGTCATGCCCGAAACACTAATAATACCACAGAAAAAAACAAAGAACAGGTTGTCATTTTCCTTGGCGGGGTCTAAAAAACTGATACCCACTCCAACGATAATACCACAAATAAGTGCAATGAGCGTAGAGCGATTCCAAGACTGAAAATCTTTATTGATATAATAAATGGAACCTAATATCATTCCGAAGAACAAACTCCAGACATAGAGCTGATAATGCTGTATAAAATAATCTAGGATTTTAGAGACACTGAAGTAACTGACGACCATTCCAAAAAACAGAAGCCCTAAAAATTTTCCATTTACATAGCGGTAAAAGCTTTTAAATCGACCATTAAAAAGCAACCGAAAAGCTGTTTTATTAACACGTTGCAAGGAATATATAAACTCTTCATAGAATCCGGCAACAAAAGCGACAACACCGCCAGATACGCCGGGCACTTTATTGGCAGCTCCCATGGCTAAGCCTTTAATAACCAAAAACACACGATCTTTTAGTGTTCTGGTACTCTCCATTAGACGTTAGATTTGTTAGAACCCAGACGCTCTAAGACAAGGATTAAAACGAAGCCAAAAGCCATTAAAGCTAATGCCATTAATAGTTGGTTGTCACCAATATAATCTGATGGTAAAATACTTTTTTCAAGCACAGCAACTTCCATACCTTCAGAATTGAGTCGTGTTGTCAAGGTCTGCTTCCACGGCCATATTTTATTTAACGAACCAATCATAAACCCTGTTAAGATAGCCAAGGTCAAATTTTTATGATTCTTAAACATCCAATTTAACACCTTGCTAAAGACTTTGAGCCCAATTATGGCTCCGATGGCTAACATTAGAAATTTGAATAGTGCCCCTTTTAGCATTTCAAAATTTCCTGTACCAAAGCCCTCAACAAGTTGATTAACAATATTTATTGCTGTTTCATAAGCTCCGAGAATCAATAAAATAAATGCACCAGAAACCCCAGGTAAAATCATGGCTATAATCGCAATAAAACCACAAAACAATAGGTAATAAGGGCTTTCGGGTGAAGCAAATGGCTCAGCTAATGTGATAAAATATGAGAGTGTTGCAAAGGCTATAACAGCAAGTAGTAGTTTTAAATTCCATTTCGGGATTTGTTTTGCGATATAAACAATACTTGCCAAAACAAGCCCAAAGAAGAATGCCCACAACAATATCGGCTCATTATATAATAACCATTTTATAAGTTTTGCAAGTGAGAGAATACTCATGGCAATTCCTAAGAAAAGTGCTAATAGAAAAGAACCGTTGAAAGATGTCCAAGCCGCATAAAAGCCTTGTGTCCTCCATAGCTTAAGAACATTAAGGTTAAATTTATCGATGCTCTCGATCAGTTCTTCATAAATGCCGGAAATAAAAGCAATAGTACCTCCAGAAACTCCAGGAACTACATCTGCAGCACCCATGGCCATACCCTTTAAGGTGATCAATAAATAACTAAAAAAACGGTTTTGCATAACTTGTTTCAAAAAGAAATGCTAAGGTATGGATTTTTAGTTGGAAGATTTTTTAGTTGCCGAAATAATAGCTCTCACCATTGGCTTTTGAGTCACGGACGGAAATAGCTCTGATAAAATAAAATCATATTCAGCGTTTAAACGCATTGCATTCTTGAGATGGTAGCGCCCTTTATCACTTTCTAACAATTTAAAATACAGCCCGCCAAGTCTAAATTCTATTTCAGCATTTTCTGGATAAAATTCTACAGCCTGAAGCAGATTGTAAACAGCAGCCTCATATTCTCCAAGATTAATGAGAATGTCTGATCGATTCAACCATGTATCCAATTCATAATTGCCTAACTCTAAAGTGCGTTTGTAACCGCGTTCGGCTTCTTCTAAAAAGTTAAGACGTTGGTTAATTTGGGCATACAATTTCCAATACAATACATTATCTCCATCAATATTTATAGCCTTATTGATAAAATATAGCGCTTTTTGGTAGTCTTGTTTTTTAGTGTAATATTTTGTGATGGCAATCCAACCTTTATCTAAAAGCGGATCTTCTTCAACAGTACGGTCAAAAAACTGAACAGCCAAATCACTTTGTCCTAATTTTTCATAACAGTGGCCTATACGTAGCAATGCAAATGATGTTGGATCATCTAAAGCTAGCGTAATCTTATAATTCTCAATAGCCTCCTTGTATTCCTTTTGTTTTTCTAAAACCTTACCTTTTTCGAGATAGGCTCCAATAAAAGTGTCATCAGAAATAATAGCAAAATCAAAAGCGGCACTGGCACGTTTGTAATCCTTAATGGCAAAATATTGCCTTCCCAATTGATGCCAAGCCACTTCGCAATATGGGTTTGAATCTAGATAAGCATTTAAAAACTCTATAGCTTCTTCATTTTTGTCTAAAAAATCGAAGCAATAGACAATGTTATGCAACGACGCATAATCAGAATGGTCACAAGCCAAGCATTTTTTAAAATAATCCAAGGCATTATCAAACTGATCCAAGAATAAATATTCCATACCTATAAGGCCATAGATATCGCCGTCCTCATTAGAATCCTTAGATAAGTTTAAGGCAGCTAAGAGTGTATTAATGGCTTCTTGGTGTAAGTCTTGTTTTGATAAGACGTTGGCTTTCTGAATAAAAATCTCTTCATTACCGGGCTCTAAAGTGTAAAGTTCATCCAATAAGGCATTGGCTTGATCAAATTTATTTTCAAGCACAAAAATTTCAATCTTAAATAAACGAAGGTTGATTGAGCTTGGGTGTTGTTGAAGACCTAGTTTAATGGCTTTTTTAGCGAGGGCAATTTTACCATTTTCGAGATAATGGTGAATGATATTTTCGAATTCATTGGAATCAAAAAACAAAACATCGTTGGTTTTGAGCATTGATTCGAAGCGGGTTAGGGAGAACTCGTTATGTTCTTCGTTCTGGTTATACTCCATAGGCGGTTAAAGTGTTCACTGAAATAAATTTAGTGTTATCCTTTTTATTCTGATGTTTTTAATGTCATTGTTTTCAACAAAGTAATTAACAAGCTTAGTGTTACTGTGTTTTAACAATATGGTTATTAGTTATTTACGGTGGTTAAATACGGTCTAAAATGGCTTTTATGATTGCGCAGCCTTTTATGATATCCTCATTTGAAATGGTGAGTGGCGGTGTAATTCTTATGGCTTTAGGTTCAAATAACAGCCAAAATAAGACCAACCCTTCTTCTTTAGCTTGGAGTATAACTTCGTTAGTAATAGTTGCGTTTTCAGTCATAGCAGCTAGCATTAACCCACGACCTCTTATTTCAGAAATATGCTTATGTTGAAGATGCTCTCTAATGAGCTTTTCTTTTTGAAGCGTTTCAGGAATAAGATTTGATTCGGTAATTTCTTTAAGTGTCGCATAAGCTGCAGCAGCAATAACAGGGTGTCCTCCAAAAGTGGTGATGTGTCCTAATTTTGGATTGTCTGATAATTTGTCCATCAAGGTTTTACTTGCTGTAAACGCTCCAATCGGCATACCGCCTCCCAAACCTTTTCCGGTTACTAATATGTCTGGCGTGCAATTATAATGCTGAAAGCCAAATAATTTCCCTGTGCGACCAATACCCGGTTGAATCTCATCCAATATTAATAATGCTCCGACTTTTTTACATCGTTCATTGACTTTTTTTAAATAGTCATTTTTAGGCTCAATAAACCCTGCACCTCCTTGAATGGTTTCTAAAATAACAGCAGCAGTTTTTTCTGTGATTTGTTTTAAGTCTTTTTCAGAATTAAAGTGAATAAACCGAACGTCTGGCACTAAGGGGCGAAATGGTTTTTTGCGTTCTTCAAAGCCCATAACACTCAGTGCTCCCATAGTATTACCATGATAGGCATTGTGGGCAGCAACTATTTCACTACGTCCAGTGGCTCTTCTTGCTAATTTCAATGATCCATCAATAGCTTCCGTTCCCGAATTTGTGAGATATGTTGATTGAAGCGACTCTGGTAAATGCTTCGCTAATAGTTTAGTGAGTTTTACAGCTGGTGATTGCGCATATTCTCCATACACCATGACATGTAAATAAGCATCGAGCTGTTCTTTTATCGCAGATACCACTTTTGGATGGCGGTGACCCAAACTACAGGCTGAAACACCAGCAACAAAATCGAGATATGCCTTGTTGTTAGTGTCATAAATGTAAGAACCTTCAGCATGACTTACTTTCATAGCCAAGGGATGTGGTGTTGTTTGTGCTTGGTATTTAAAAAAATCCTCTAACACTAATTCTCAGATTTTTGCTCTTCCTTAAGCTTAGGCTTTTTAGGTAAGGGTTTCGGTTTTTTTAATGCCGTTGAATCCGGTTTTTTCTCAGGGATTTGCTGGGCAGCCCTATTTTTACTGGTAGGATCTTTAGGGGCAGCATTTTTAACCCGGTCGTTTAAGTCTTCATCAAAAAAATCTTCTTGTGGTACATAATCCTCAAGGCCTTTAATTTTTGGCAAATCCAATGGAGGGTCATCCTTAAATAAATCATCAACCGATAGCGGTCGCTCATTGCCTCGCCAATCAAAACCTCTTAATTTACGGGCGTTATCAGGAAATTCATCATCAGGAATGAGTTCTCCATCTACCTGATTGATAAGGGTTAGAATACGATAATCTTCAATGAATTCGATATTGATACTACCTGATTTGGATTTATTGATAGCTATAAGCTCATTGTTTTCGTTACGTGCATAATAAATGACTTCAGCATTTTTTATGATATCAACCGTTTTCAGCTTATTATCCAAAAACTTTCCTAAAAGACGTTTCCCTTTTATCTGGCTGTATCCATCTTGGCTAAGTGTATCTCGACTAATGAGAAATGCATTTTCAAATACTTTAAGGGAGTCTAATTTCTCAGTTTCCACATTAGAAATTAAATGAATAGTGTCACCAGTCATCTGATTGGTTAGATTCCACAGTACAGGTCTTCGTTTAGCAGTAAAGGCATCACCGGTATCGAACCTTGCCAAATTTATCATTTGGGTAACCCCAGTTTTATGATCTGCATGGATGGAATCTGCTTTACCCGCTAAATCACTTTTAAATAATCTGGCATTGTAATAGGCTCTAGTAATTCTACTTTCAGCTGGCCCAGTAACCATTATAGTATCACTGTGCATGTAGATGGAATCTCTTTCTTGTACTGTTATCGCCAAAGCACGTTTGGTAATAAAAACAGAATCTTGATCTTTATGGACTTCAGCATAATGGCCTTTAAAAATGGAATTATTAATGGTATCCGTTACTGTAATATTATTTGTGGCAGAGGCAAAGTTTCTATTGCGATCAAAATACATACTGTCACCTTCAATTTTGCGGTTGTCGTAATCTATTTTGGCGTTACGCTCAAAGTAACCAAAATCTTCATTGGTATCATAGAAGCCGCGTTCACAATAAATTTTATTGGTTTCACCAACAATAGTTGAGGGTCCGAAAATATACGCATGGCCAGATTCTGTAAAGAAATCGAGTCGTTCCGTGTTAAGAGTATACTCGGGATTTACAAGAACAACGTCTTGCACAAACTGATACTTTTGAGTATTCATATAGTAACGACCGATCTGACTTGTTATCGTTCCTGATGAATCTCTTACAACCTTTCCGGTAACATCGTAGTATGCTTGTTGCTTGGTACGATCGAAATACAGCTTTTCAGTAGTCAATGTAGATTGTGGTTCTGTTAATACTACATTACCCCGAGCAAAAGCCAGTTGTGTCTTACCACTGTATTCTACATACTTTGCGGACATGTTTACAGAATCACCTTGTTTAACACGGACGTTACTAAAGGCTTCAATAAAATCTTGTTTTCCGTAATACACAGCCTTATCACACCACATTTCGACACCTTCATGTATAAAATGCACTTGTTGGGTGTTGTCTCTTAAAAAGGTAGTCACATCCTCGTTTTCTGGATCTTTAGACCCCTTACCAGCATATTTAATGGTAATCCTTTCAGAATTTTGGGCAATAGTAGGACATACAATAAGTATTGAAAATAAAAGCAGTATGTATTTTATATCCTTCAGTGTCTTAGTTTTTATATCCAAATAACCTTTTGAAATAGGCTTTAGTATCAATTAACAATTTATTTAACAGAAGGAGCAATCAGATTATTTTCTATGTATCGTCTGTTTACGGTCTGGCCCGACTGAAACTACAGTTATAGGAATATTCAATTCTTTTTCTAGGAATTCAACATAAGCATTAAATTCATCAGGTAATTGCGAAGCTTCCGTCATGCCTGTTAAGTCAGCAGCCCAACCTTTTACTTCTGTATAAATTGGAGTCACGTTTTCTGATTCAATATTATAAGGGAGATGTGTAATCTCTTCGCCTTTATAGTTGTAAGCTGTACATACTTTTAAAGTTTTAAAACCTGAAAGTACATCACCTTTCATCATTATGAGTTGGGTAACGCCATTAACTTGGCAGGCGTAACGTAAAGCGACTAAGTCTAGCCACCCACATCGTCTTGACCGCCCTGTTGTAGCACCAAACTCATGTCCAACACGTCCCATTGTTTCACCAACTTCATCAAATAATTCCGTTGGAAAGGGCCCTGAGCCAACACGGGTTGTATAGGCTTTAAAAATTCCGAAAACATCTCCTATACTGTTTGGCGCAACACCTAAACCTGTACATGCACCTGCGGCTGTTGTATTAGATGAGGTAACAAAAGGATAGGTTCCAAAATCAATATCTAACAAAGAACCTTGGGCTCCTTCTGCAAGTATAGATTTTCCAGAAGCCTGTGCCTGATGGATGTATTCTTCAGAATCAATAAACTTTAGGTCTTTCAAAGTTTCAATAGCACTAAAAAACTCGTTTTCTAGTTCTTTTAAATCGTATTGAATATCAACGTTATAGAACGATATCATAGCTTCATGCTTGTCGGCAAGCGCTCTGTACTTGTCTTTCCAACCTGCCAATTCAATATCACCTACTCGTATACCGTTTCTACCTGTTTTGTCCATATAAGTTGGCCCAATACCTTTTAAGGTGGAACCAATTTTGGCCTTTCCTTTTGAGGCTTCACTTGCAGCATCTAACAGACGGTGGGTTGGTAAAATGATATGAGCTTTTCTAGAGATATAAAGACTCTTTTTATAATCTACATTTTGCTCGTCTAGCTTTTCCAATTCTTTCTTAAAAATAACTGGATCGATAACCACTCCGTTACCAACTAAATTTATAGTGTTATCATGAAAAATCCCTGAAGGAATAGTATGTAGCACATGTTTTTTGCCATTAAAGACAAGTGTGTGCCCTGCGTTTGGACCACCTTGAAAACGTGCAATAATATCATATTTTGAGGTCAATACATCGACAATTTTTCCTTTGCCTTCATCTCCCCATTGTAAACCTAGTAGTAAATCTACTGCCATTAGTATAAGTTAGTTTGAAGTGTTTTTTTTACGATTGCCATAGAAATACAAAGAGTGATTTGAAATTTCGATATCAAAGACTTCTTCTATGGTTTTTTTGATAGATTGAATGCGAGGGTCACAGAATTCGATGACCTCTCCTGTATCGGTTAAAATGACGTGGTCGTGCTGTTTGTCAAAATACGACTTCTCGTAGTGTGCCTGATTTTGACCAAATTGATGTTTACGAACTAGAGCGCATTCTAACAGTAATTCAATGGTATTGTAAAGTGTTGCTCTGCTGACACGATAGTTTTTGTTTTTCATTTTAATGTAGAGTGATTCTATATCAAAATGCTCTTCACTATCATAGATTTCTTGAAGAATTGCGTAACGCTCTGGCGTTTTACGGTGACCATTTTGTTCCAAGAATTGTGTAAAAACACGTTTTACAATTTCCTGATTACTTTCCTCTGTGGTTGCATTCATAGTAAGGTGCAAATTTACACAAAATTTATACTCTTGAGACCTTCTCTATACCATTAATTTTTTTGAGCCTATCCATCAGTTTTTTGAGCATATTCTTATTCTTCACTACAACTGTGATTTTACCAGAAAAGATGCCGTCATCACTAGAAAAGTTTAAACTTTTCATGTTAACATGCATGTTTTCAGATATCACCTTTGTAACATCATTAACCAATCCAAGATTATCTAATCCTGAGAGAATGATTTGAGACGTATATTCCTGTTGGGAAGAATCAATCCATTTGGCTTGCATAATGCGATATGCATAATTAGATTGAAGGCTAAGAGCATTTGGGCAGTTTTTCTTATGGACTTTAATGCCGTCATTAATGGTTAAAAACCCGAAGACTTTATCGCCTGGAATTGGATTACAACAGTTTGCTAGTGTATAAGCTAAGTGATCTTCTTCTTTACCAAATACCAACATATCGTATTTGGAAGTTATCTCATCTCTATCTATTTCTTTTGGCGTTTCTGGTTTTCTAATTTTACTTTTTATGTAGCTCATAAAAGCGTTGCTACGCGAAGACGCAAATGCCTTGAGCATTGTGTTGTCTATAGTCCCAATTCCTACACGATAAAACAAATCCAAAGAAGTGCTTAGCTTAAAATAATTAACGAGCTCATTTACAGAATTTTCGTTAAGTGTAATTTTGAGTTGTTTTAATTTGCGGCGTAATATTTCCTTACCTTCTTCTGCAACTTCTTTTTTATCGGCATTGAGATAGGATTTAATTTTACTCCTAGCTCGTGCTGTTGTAGCATAGTCTAACCAGTTACTATTGGGTTTTGCATTTTCTGAGGTAAGGATTTCAATGCGGTCTCCACTCTGTAATTCTTTACTTAATGGCACTAGCTTACCGTTTACTTTCGCTCCTCTAGTTTTCATTCCGACTTCAGTATGAATACTAAAAGCAAAGTCCAAAGGAGTTGCTCCTTTTGGTAAGGATTTTAAATCTCCTTTAGGGGAAAAGACAAAGATTTCTTTCGAATACAGATTCAGTTTAAACTGTTCTACAAAATCAACAGCATCAGCTTCATTACTTTCTAAGGCTTCCTGTAGACGATTTATCCATAGATCTAGACTGTCGTCTTTATCATCTGCATTTTTGTATTTGTAGTGTGCCGCATAGCCTTTTTCGGCAACCTCATTCATACGTTCACTACGGATTTGTACTTCTACCCAATTACTTTTAGGGCCAACAACAGTGATATGGAGTGCCTCATACCCTGTTGATTTCGGAGATGAAATCCAATCCCTTAATCGAATTGGGTTAGGGGTGAAGTGATCTGTAACTATAGAATATATCTTCCAGGCCAAAAACTTTTCATTCTCAATATCGGACTTATAGATAATCCGAACGGCAAACTTGTCATAGACTTCATCAAATGACACTCCTTGTTTTACCATTTTACGGTGAATACTGAAAATAGATTTAGGGCGTCCCTTAATTTCGTAGTCCAGTCCCTCTTTATCCAATGAAGACTTAATAACTTCAGAAAATGATTTTATATAGGCGTCTTGCTCTTCCTTACTGGCTTTTATTTTATTGAAGATGTCTTTATATATATTAGGCTGGGTGTATTTTAAACCTAAATCTTCAAGTTCAGTTTTTATATTATAAAGCCCAATTCGATGCGCTAATGGAGCATAAATATAAAGTGTTTCTGATGCTATTTTCACCTGCTTGTCTGGACGCATGCTGTCCATGGTCTGCATATTGTGAAGCCGATCTGCAATTTTTATAATGATAACCCTAACGTCATCATTAAGCGTAAGGAGCATTTTTCTAAAGTTCTCAGCCTGAAGAGACACGTCCATGTCCTTCTTTAAGCTCGAAATTTTAGTAAGACCATCAACAATACGTGCTACGGTTTCACCAAAAAGCTGTTCTATATCTGCAAGGGTATAATCTGGATTATCTTCAACAACATCATGAAGTAGAGCTGCAGCAATACTGGTAGCATCAAGGCCAATTTCCTGAGCAACAATTTTTGCGACTGCAATAGGGTGGAAGATATAAGCTTCGCCTGACTTTCGGCGTTGCTCTTTATGGGCATCTACGGCAACATCAAAGGCCTGACGGATCATTTTTTTATCCTTAGCCGTCAAAGTTTGGTAGCTTACTTTAAGGAGTTCTTTGTAAGCTTTTGCGATGGCCGCATTTTCTTGTTCTATATCTACCTCAGTCATAGAACTAATGTAAGCATAGCAATTTTAATATACAATTGTTTTTAGTCCGCTATAAGATATTAAAGTCATTGTGGTCATAAAATCACTGTTTGAAAAGCAATACGGTTTGTTTTCCAAACACTGCAGCAATTCCGGCTGCAATGCTACCAATGATTGAACTCACCAGGATCAGTAAAAATGCATTACCGCCAAGAGGTAAAAGCACAGCGATTTTTTTTGCCAAAATATAGTCATTACTAGAGCTTAAAAAGAACATGTAACTGAACCAAAATAGAAAAACAGCTAAAAAAGGAACAAAGAACACAGCAGCTTTCTTTAGTGGAATACACATAGTGGTAATAAAAGCACATAACATCACGGACCACCATGGTAAAACAAATGCTGTTACACCAACTAAAATCAAGGTCAATAAAAAGTTTAATAGATTCTTGTTCATTGTTTAGGAGTTAAAAGTTGGGTAGAAATAATGGCTTCAGTGGCTGTATTAGATGGTAAAAAATTTAAGGTGTTATACTGACCTGCAGCCCATTCGTCAATATAGTTGTCGTAATATTTGCTTCCTGGATTTCCTGACTGTCCACCAGGATATATGCCGAGTGCTGTAGGCGGTGAGGTCATTTCTACAATCAATCTCCAAGATGGCCCCCAATTTTTTCCAGCGGCATTAACCGTATTTCGGTCTCCCCCAATAGGTAAATCAAATCTTGAAAACGCTGGTAAGCCTTGTAGCAAATGAGCAACATAGGTGCCTTTGTAGTGCTGCCAATTATAGTCTCCGTTTTCAGCTTTCCAAGCTATAAGTTCTTTAGTTGTTTCTTTAAAAGCTATTAAAAACAAATCGTGAGAGGTTTCTATTTCTGGTGTATCAAGAATATCCATAAACTCATCCTCTGGGTTATTCTTTAGCATAGAAATAGCGTTATAAGTGAATGGCTTTTTTAAAACCATATCTTCTTTTTGGTCATATTCATCCCATATCAACGGATAGAGATTTGTCCACCATGAGTCCCAAATGCTTGGTGCTAGCTCTTCAATATTACTCACATAGTCCCAGTTTTTGATGATGTTGAGGATGTCATTTTCTTCAGAAGTTAAACCTGAAGTATCCATATTTTCGAACATATAGGGTAATAACTCGGATGCTTTTTTGTTAAAATTAGTATTCTGTAAGTCTTTAAAATCCTGAATATTAAACGTCTCTTTAGACCTAAAAAAGTCATTGATGACTCTATTGCGGTACGAATCGTAACCATCATTAAATACATAAAAAGGATACAAAGAATCCGTAGGGTGCTGGTTTGAAGAACTTACAAAGCCACGTTCTGGGTTTTTTGTATGCGCATTAAATTCTCGAGGTATAAAACTCTGCCAATCGTGATCTGGATTGCTACCATCCATTAAAAATTTACCTTGTCCTTCCCATTTATTTGGAAATAGACCTTGAATCCATATCGCAATATCACCTTCTGTAGAGGCGAACACAAAATTTTGTGCCGGTGCCACATGGTTGGAAAGTGCATCTTTATAGTCTTCATAATTTTTTCCGCTATTCATTTTTAAGAATAGACTTACAAAATCATGACCAATATGTCCTGCCCATTTCATGGCGTAGCCCGTCATTTCACTATCTCCTTTAAATGTATGATCGTAGCTAACAGGACCGTGATGGGTGTAAATAACAGAATCCTTAAAGGTTTCTTTGCCTTTAATTCTTATGTCTTCAACTCTTACTGTTGTGTTTTTCCATTGGTTACCGTGTTTGTACTTGGTCCGCGTTTCATCTTGAAATTCAATTTTATACCAGTCTTTAACATCTCTGGTTGCATTGGTCTCTCCCCATGCAATGTGCTCATTAAAGCCAGAAATAATGCCTAATGTGCCTGGTAAGGTTGCGCCCATTGAGTTATGTTCTGGAGTGGCAATTTGCATTACATACCATATAGATGGTAAGTTTAAGCCTAAATGAGGGTCATTTGCCAAAATTGCATTGCCAGAGTAAGACTTACTAGGACCAACAGCCCAATTATTACTGCCATTATGCGGATTTGGCTTCTCCATTACCGAAGACAACGAGTCCATAGGCAGTTCACTTTGCGGCATTGGTGTTTGTTCAGTGTCAATAAAACTCCAATCTGTATCTGTAGGAATGACGGGTTCATCAAAGTTATAAAAATCTGGATACAAGAAATCGAAGGTGTCTTCACCAAACTCTCTAAGGGCGTTTGTATATTCAAAATCTGAATCCCTTCCACACAGCATATCCGTCATATACATCAGTAAATGCATGGTTTTGTCTATGGTCCACGGCTCTGGTTTGTAGTCTAACAATTTATATTCTACAGGATAGTCCTCTGGTTTTAATTGACTGATATAAGCATTAACACCATCAGCATAGGACTGAATGTGAGATAGCGATTTTTCATCTTCCCTGATGACTTTTAAGCTATTTTCTGCACCATAAACCATCCCTTTTCTGCGTTGCTCTCTATCATAATTTAAAGCCCCTTCGCCAATAATTTCAGAAAGTCGACCTGCAGCTGCATAGGTTTGAAATTCCATCTGCCACAGTCGATGTTTTGCAGTAATATAGCCTTGGGCTTTGTATAGGTCTAAGTCGTTTTGAGCAAAAATATGAGGTACCAATTGATCATCATAATGCACTGAAACGTTATCAGATAATCCAGGAATTTCAATAGTTTCTTTGATATTTTCATCAGTTTCATTTTGCCAAATTCCTGAATAGGGATTTAGAAATTTTCCTAATGGAGGAATACTTCCCATTTGAGTATTTAAAACGTAAAAGATGGTCGCAGTAAGGACAAGGGATAGTCCAAATTTGAAATATTTCATGTATAACAATTAGAGGTTTTGAAAATAATCAAAATTAATGAATACATAAATATTTCGACCTGTCTATAATTTAAAAGGTTGTTTCTTTTTATAGGTCAATGATCTCCAGAGCCATTCTGCCGGTCCAAATCTAAAATAGTGCAACCAAATTGGGCTTACTATGAGTTGGAAAATCCATATACTAAAGACCACATAATACAATTCGTATCGCTCTAATTGACCATAAAGTCCAAATCCAAATCCGAAAAATACAAAAGCAGCAATAATGCTATGCATTAAATAATTGGTTAGCGCCATTTTACCAACAGCTGCCAGAGCAGATTGCAGAAAGCCTAAAATTCCTGATTTTATAAAAAGCATAAATAAGCCCACATGACCAAGTGTGGTAAATATGCGGCCAATTTCATAAGTGATCCCAGCTTCAGAAAAACTCATGACATTGAAACCTCCATCTAGAATAGTCTTTGTTTCGAAATAATTAAGGGTTAAACCAACGAGGTATCCAATGGCCATTAAAATTGCATAAAACTTAAAACTCTTTTCGCCATGGAAGATTCTAAGTTTAAAAAAAGCCATACCAATAAGCATAAAACTCATGAGATCCCAGGGCCAATAGCGATAAGTCACCCAAGTTTGCATAAATTGATTTTCTCTAATCTTTGCTTTCATGACTCCAAAGTAGCCTTGATTCATGTCCTCAATTCTTTCTTGAATTTCTTCAGGAGTTTTGGTTTTTTGTAAATCTTCCCATTTATCGAATGCCGTTTGTTGAACATCTGTCAACGAATCACCTTGCTTTTCAATAGCAATGGCTTCAATCCCTTCTTTTTGGACTTTAAGGTCTTCCACACGATCACCAATACTCCATAGTATACCAATACTTAATAAGCATAAACCGAATATTATAAGTTGTTTTGGTTTGGTATTTCTAAACGGAAACAACATCAAACCAAATAAGGCATAAGGGTATAATATTTCCCCATCCCAAAGCAAAACATAGGCGTGTATAATCCCAAATAATAACAACCATAATAACCGTCTGTAATAGATATCTGCAGTTTTTATGCCGGCTCCTCGGGTTTCTAAACGTTCGGTTAGTAGGATGACTCCAGCACCAAATAAAAGCGTAAAAAGGCCACGCATTGTGCCTTCAAAAAGCATTTCATTCATTATCCAAACATATAAATTAAGACCTTCGGATCCTCCAGCTACTGTAGGATTTCCATAGGCAAAAGGTAAACCCATGCCGTGGATATTCATTAGCAAAATGCCTAGAAGAGCGATACCTCTAATAACATCTAAAGAGTTGATACGATCTTTTTTTTGGACAGGCTGAAGTATGCCTGATTCAGGAGTAATCATAGTTTGGTTGGTGTTGGTTAATTAATGCAACAATTTAGTTATTAATAAGATACACCCGACAAGATCACAATAATCTTATTCAATTCTATGAACTATAAGCTTATTTTGAAGTTTGAGATAGCTTATCGTAAAACTAATTTTGAAATCACTTCCTTACCAATAGCTTCATTAAGCATTTTGATAATTTTCTCATTACCGTAACTTAATTCTTCCCGAAGCACGCTAGAACTAAGCTGAACATAAAGTGTCCCTCTCTTTAATTCTATGGCTGTAGTATAATTATTGACCCCATTACCCATAAGATTTGCCCAAGCTTCCCTAACATTGACTTTATCCAAGCCAGACTGTAGATTGTTAGATTCTACAAATTCCTTGAGAATGTCTTCAATTGGTAAATGCTCATTGTTGCGTTTTGCCATAATTTTGGGATGATTCAAAAATTTAATCTTCTAAATCTAGCTCTAAGCCTTCGTAACGTTTGTAAAGATATATGGAATTATCCTGATTCACGATTTTTAATTGCGTATCATTAGCTTCTAATACAGTTTCTTTCCAACTAGAAAAAGGGGTCTTGTAGTAGAGGTTGAGGCTGTCGTTTTCAATTTTTACTGTCAATGCTTCAGCATCTTCAGAAGTGGTATATTTATTATTGAAGCTTGGTTTTAATTTTTTTCTGAAGCCTTTTAAACTGTCATTAATAGCGATGTAATCTATAGTATCATTGTATTCGTAAACTTTTTTACTGCCATCTGCCAAGGTGACTTCTTCAATTTCCCAATAGCCTTCAATATGCGGAAGTAACTCTTTAGGGTTTGGGGAACACCCTGTTAAAATGAATACTAAGAGTAAGTATTTTATACTTTTCATAATTTAAACATTTTATAGGATTGATGGACTTGTTTGATAATGTTTTCGGTACGCTCGGCATGAGTATCACTGATAAAAAGCTGTCCAAAATTTTCATCATCTACTAAACTGATAATTTGAGCCACACGGTTTTCATCCAATTTGTCGAAAATATCATCTAATAATAAAATGGGATGCACACCGCTTTGTTGTTTTACAAAGTCGAACTGCGCAAATTTTAATGCAATTAAAAAGGACTTTTGCTGACCCTGACTTCCGAATTTTTTAATGGGATAATCTTCAATACTAAAGTTAAGATCGTCTTTATGAACGCCAACACTTGTGTATTGTAAGGCCCTGTCTTTATTGATATTCTGATTTAAAAGTGACAACAAATCAGATTCAAACAAGTCACTTTTGTAGGTCAAATTTATAGCCTCGTTACTCTTGCTAATGGCCTTATATCGCTCCTTAAAAATAGGGATGAAAGTGTCTAAGAAGGCTGAACGTTTTTTAAAAATTTCAGTTCCGAACTGCTGAAGCTGTTCGTTATAAACAGCAATAGTATCTGCATTAAATGTGTTATTGGCTGCAAAATACTTTAGCAAAGCGTTGCGTTGCGATAACACTTTGTTATAACTTATGAGTTGAGTTAGGTAGGTTTTGTCACTTTGAGAAATGACACTGTCCATAAACTTTCTCCGTACATCGCTTCCTTCACTAATTAAATCTCTATCAGCAGGTGAGATGATAACTAATGGAATAAATCCGATATGCTCACTGAATTTTTCGTAGGCCTTCCCATTACGTTTTATGATTTTTTTTTGTCCACGTTTTAAGGAGACTACAATCTTTTCGTCCTTTTCTAATTTTGTAAAAAGACCATCAACAACAAAAAAGTCCTCGCCGTGTTTTATGTTCTGTAAAGCTATTGGGTTGAAGTAACTTTTCCCAAAAGCTAAATGGTAAATAGCATCTAAAACATTGGTTTTTCCGATGCCGTTGGCGCCAACAAAGCAATTGATTTTAGTGTCGAACTCAAACGTTTCACTTTCAAAATTCTTGTAATTCAGTAAGGATAAGGTGTTTAATACCATAAATTATTTGCGGTACATAGATGAATCTTCAACCATTGTATTTGGCAAATTTAAGCCAGAAAATATTGAAAAATAAGAAAAAAATACCCTTTTAAATCCCAATAAAAATTTTATTTTTGCGGACGCATTAAATGACAACAAATGGCAACGTACAAGAAAAGAGGCTACAAACCAAAATCTCAAAAGGAGAAGGAGGAAAATATTGAAGAAGGTTCAACAACAGCTGAGGTTTTTAATACCTTAGATGAATCTGCCAGTAAGACAGAAGAGTGGGTTGTAAAGAACCAAAATTTAATTTTCGGAATCGTAGGTCTTGCAGCTGTGATTGTATTGGGGATTATGGGTTACAATAGATTTATTGCTGAGCCTAATGCAAAAGAGGCCATGAATGAAATGACCACTGCTCAGGAATTTTTCGATGAAGCGATGACAAACACAACGCAAAAAGATTCGCTTTTAAATCTATCTCTAACAGGTGCTAACGGAAAGTACGGTATGTTAGATATTATTGAAGAGTATGGTAGTACACCAGCAGGAAACCTTGCCAATTATTATGCAGGGACAGCCTATTTAAACATGAACAAATACCAAGAGGCAATCACGTACCTAAGTGACTTCTCTAGTGATGATATTATGCTTTCAGCAATCTCAAAGGGAGCTATTGGTGATGCTTTTGTGCAATTAGACCAAAAAGAAGAAGGGTTAGAATATTACGAGAAAGCTATAAAAGCTAATGCTAATGAATTCACAACTCCTATGTACTTAATGAAAGCTGCTCGTACAGCAATGGATTTAGGTGATAATGAAAAAGCTTTAAAGTATTTGGTTCGTATAAAAGAAGAATTTTCTACATCAACTGAAGCAGCACAAGTAGATGTGCTCATCGGAAAAGCAGAAGCAAGCCTATAGATATGGCAACCACAAACCATAATTTATCGGACTACGATAAAACAACAATCCCAAATGCGAAAGACTTTCGATTTGGGATTGTTGTTTCAGAATGGAATCCTAAAATCACGGAAGGATTGTACCAAGGAGCAGAAGCAGCATTACTAGATTGTGGAGCAACAACTGAAAATATTATACGCTGGAATGTTCCTGGTAGTTTTGAATTGATTTATGGTTGCAAAAAAATGCAACAGCAGAATTTTGATGCCATAATCGCCATAGGATCCGTCATTAAAGGGGAGACTAAACATTTCGATTTTGTATGTGACGGTGTTACCCAAGGAATTAAAGACCTTAACGTATTACATGACACTCCTGTAATTTTCTGTGTTCTTACTGACGATAACATGCAGCAATCTCTTGATCGCTCTGGCGGTAAACATGGTAATAAAGGTACTGAAGCCGCTATTGCGGCTATAAAAATGATTTCTATTCGCAAGAAATAGAACTTCTCATTTAATAAAGCATACTATTTTGGCTCGCTTTTTGTTCATAATTTTAAGGAATCCTTAATGGCTATTTCCTTGTATTTTCTGTACTTTTGAAATATGTCAGTTTTAAAAAAGAAGCCTTTTGTTTAATAAGAGAAAAAAAAGAACTTTCAATTATAAGCCTCGTTTTCAGGATTCTGATGCTAATAATAGCAATGATAAAGCGTCGAAAACTGACTTTGAAGAAAAGTGGTATGCTATACGAAGTTCGTCTAAAAGACGCAAAAGCATTTTTACCTCGCTTCCAGTATTGCTAATTATGCTGATTGCAATTTTTGTTTTAATTTATATCCTCGAAGGATATATGTAAACGCTGATATTATGGGACCAATAAAATTCACATTAATAAAGAAATTACCGAGAAATAAAAGGTTTAATTATACACCACGTTATTACAAGGGCAAAACCGAAGTTGATGAGTCTGGACATGCTTCAAAATTTGATGCTTATGCAGAATCGTACAATAACAACGATTTCTCAGGCCAATGGTATCAGCGAAGAGTAGATACCCGTAACAGAAACAACAGCGGTTTTAATTCAACTATTTTAATTCTAATTGCTGTTTTTGTTCTCATTTTTCTGTTCATCATAGATTTTGATCTCTCCATATTCTTCGCCAATAGCTAATGTCAGACATCATTCAATTACTACCCGACCATGTAGCCAACCAAATAGCTGCAGGTGAAGTTGTTCAACGTCCAGCCTCAGTGGTTAAAGAATTATTAGAAAATGCTATCGATGCTGATGCCAATGAGGTAAAACTCATCATCAAAGATGCCGGTAAAACTTTGGTTCAGGTTATTGATGATGGCAAGGGTATGAGCACTACCGATGCACGATTGAGTTTTGAACGACATGCCACTTCAAAAATAAAATCTGCAGAAGACTTATTTCAATTAAATACCAAAGGATTTAGAGGAGAAGCATTAGCAAGTATTGCCGCAATTGCGCATGTAGAATTAAAAACTAAAGAAGCAGATAGCGAACTAGGAACGGCTATAATTATTGAAGGGAGTGCCGTTAAATCCCAAGAGGTAGCTGTAACACCGAAAGGAACCTCTGTTGCGGTTAAGAATTTGTTTTTTAATATTCCGGCACGTCGTAACTTTTTAAAGTCCGATACTGTTGAGCTACGGCATATCACTGACGAATTTCATCGCGTAGCTTTAGCGCATCCTAATATTGCTTTTGCCATGTACCATAATGGTAGCGAGCTTTTTAATTTGCCTGAAAGCAATTATAGACAACGTGTCGTTAATATTTTTGGCTCTAAAACCAATGAAAAGTTGGTACCGGTAAATGAAGAAACGGAAGTTTTAAAAGTTACAGGATTTGTTGGCAAACCAGAGTATTCTAAAAAGACCAAATCTGAGCAATTCTTTTTTGTAAACCATAGATTTATTAAAAGTCCTTATTTGAATCATGCCATAAATGCAGCTTTTGACGGGCTGTTAAAAGATGGGTATCACCCTTCGTATTTTCTGAACTTGGAAGTAGATCCTAAAACCATTGATATCAATATTCATCCTACAAAGACTGAAATAAAGTTTGATGATGAGCATACATTATATGCTATTTTACGGGCATCGGTAAAACACAGTCTGGGTCAGTTTAATATTGCACCCGTGTTAGATTTCGAAAGTCATTCTAGCTTAAACACACCATACAATTACAAGGACAAGTCTGGTAAAATGCCAACGATAGAAGTCGACCGTTCTTTTAATCCGTTTAAAGATGATGTGGAGGGGCAACATACACCACAGAAATCTCAACCAGCGTTTTCTAAAGCACCAACAGCGCATTGGGAAAGTTTATATGTGGGGTTAGAATCAAAAGAAACCATCGATCAGTCAGATTTTGATGAAATGACGTTCGAAAGTCATGCTGTAGATAAGCAGATATTTACTTCTAATGATGTGGCTTCAGAAAAGACAACCTTTCAGTTGCGCCAAAAATATATAGTCACTACCATAAAATCTGGAATGTTGGTTATCGACCAGAATAGAGCACACCAGCGTATTTTATATGAAGATTTATTAAAGCACCTGACTATCAAGGAAGCTACAACCCAACAGTTGTTATTTCCATTACACCTGCATTTTTCTAAATCTGATATAAAGATTATCAATCAGATTAAAGATGATTTAGAGAGCACAGGATTTTTGTTTTCTGAAATAAAAGATGAATCTGTTGTGATTACTGGCGTCCCTGTTGGTGTGCCAGAAAGTGAGGTTAGTATCGTTTTAGAGCAGCTGATAAGTGATGTAGAGCACGGTGTACCCGATCAAAATTTTTCAGCTTCAGATTTAATGGCAAAATCCATGGCTAAAAGTTTGGCCATTAAAACGGGGCAGAGTTTAAACGCTGAAGAACAAGAGCATTTACTAAATAGTTTATTTGCTTGTAAAGAACCTTCGGTAACACCTTCAAACAAAAGCACTTTTATAACTTTGGAAGTTGGTGCTATTGAGAAAAAATTTATGTAAGCAATTATGAGATTAGGAATTACAGATGCGGTAAAGCATTTAATTATTATAAATGTCATTATGTTCATCGGAACTATGGCTATAGGCGATGGACAACTCTTCAACAAGCTGTTCACTCTGTATTTTCCAAAGAATGATTTATTTCAGCCTTGGCAAATCATCACACACATGTTTATGCATGGCGGTCCTGCACATATACTCTTTAATATGTTTGCGTTATGGATGTTCGGAACACCAGTAGAGCAAAGACTAGGAACCAAAAAATTCTTATTCATTTATTTTTCTGCTGGTCTTGGGGCATTAGCCTTTCAATTGGGTTATTACTATGTTGATTTTTATTCTGAAATGCAAGTCATAGCTGACCTGAATTTAAGTGGCGAAATGTTAGATAAAATTTTAAATATAGATACTAGGCAAGGTGATTATCTGGTTGGAGAGAAATTGGGACAAGGGTTACAGCCTATCCTAAATGAATATGGGTATTCTACAAATATCAACCAAGAACAGTTTAGGGCATTATTTAATATGAATGCCATAACACGAAGTGCTATGGTTGGAGCCTCAGGTTGTATTATGGGGATTTTGGCGGCATTCGGGATGATGAACCCAGACGCCAAATTAATGTTGATATTTTTACCAATTCCGATTAAAGCTAAGTACTTTATCCCTGGAATCATTTTATTGGATATCATTTCTGCACTAACAGGTCAATCTTTCTTTAGTCCAAGCAATACGGCTTACATGGCTCACGTTGGTGGTGCGGTTATTGGCTTTTTAATTATGTGGTACTGGAAGAAAAATGACATGAACAAATACCGTTGGAATTAAATGGCACTATTAGACGATTTAAAATTTAAGTTCAATAATCTCGATGCTTTTGGTAAAATCATTGCCATCAATGCCATTGTATTTATTATAGACCTTTTGCTCACTAGCCTTTTTAAGTTAGGTAATGTCATGGGCTATTTTAAATTGCCTTCGGATCTATCTGAGTTTATTGTACAGCCATGGTCTATCATTACTTATGGATTTTTACATAGTGGATTTTTGCACATCATTTTCAATATGTTACTGTTATATTATTTGTCTCGATTGGCAATAAATCTATTTCGACAAAAGATGGTGCTCAATATTTATTTTTTGGGGATTATTTGTGGTGGTTTAGCGTATTTGCTGGTTGCTAATTTGTGGCCTACTGATTTTTTCGGTACTCGAGGAATACTTATTGGCGCATCTGCTGGCGTAAGTGCACTTTTGCTTTTTGTAGCGGCCTATATGCCAAATTCTGAAATTAGGCTTTTTAACATGTTTACCGTAAAATGGAAACATATTGCCATGGTATTTATAGGGTATGATTTATTTAAGATGTTGATGGGCTTTAATCAAGGAGGTTATGTCTCTCACTTTGGAGGATATCTGTTGGGTTACGTTTATGCTGTTCAATTGCAAAAAGGAACTGATATAGGTAAAGGATTTGAAAGATTAGCGGATAGTTTCGCCAATCTTTTTAAACCCAAATCGAAACTAAAAACGGTACATAAAAAGCCAAGGTCACAATCTAGAAGTTCAGCATCGCAAACTAAATCAGATTCTAAAACGTTAGATAAGCAAAAACAAATTGACGCCATACTCGATAAAATAAGCAAGAGTGGCTACGATAGTTTAACGGCAAAAGAAAAAGAATTTTTGTTTAAAGCAGGTAAAGATTAATGAAAGGCTTACGATTTTTTGAAAAAATCATCTTTGCTGTCAATACTTTGGCAGCTTTGCTTTTATTATGTTCTTACTTGTTGCCCTATGCATCACCTAAGAATTTTGCATTATTATCCGTTTTGAGTCTTGCTGTGCCACTGTTCATAATCCTTAACCTTTTGTTTTTATTGTTTTGGTTGCTTAAGGCTAAAAAACAATTATTGTTATCCTTGGTCGTGTTACTAATTGGTTTTAATCATGTGTTATCACTCTATAAGTTTACAGGGTCTAAATCTGTAGCGGACGATGCCAACTTTACAGTTATGAACTACAATGTACGGCTCTTTAATTTATTTGAGTGGTTGCCAAGCAAAACAGTGAAATCCGATATTTTAGAATTCGTAAAGCAAGAAAACCCAGATGTTTTATGTCTACAAGAGTATCATAAAAGCGATGATTTTAACCTTGAAGGCTATCAGGTATTTGAAAATTTATCTAAAAGTAAGGTGAAAAGTGGGCAAGCCATTTTTTCAAAATTTCCTATTGTGAATTCTGGTTCTGTGACTTTTCCAAACACCTCCAATAATGCTATTTATATCGATATTTTAAAAGGAGTGGATACCATTAGGGTGTACAACCTGCATTTACAATCTAATAAAATCAATCCAGAAGTTAGTGAGCTGGCAAAGGAGTCTTCCGAGAATCTAATAAAACGAGTTGGGAATACCTTTAAAATGCAACAAGAACAGGCTGAATTATTCTTAGCCCACCGTGCAAAATGCAAGTATAAAACCATAATTAGTGGTGATTTTAACAACACGGTGTATTCTTATATTCATAAAAAAATAAAAGGTGAAGCTAAGGATGCTTTTGCAAAGGCTGGCAATGGATTTGGACGTACATACGATTTTAAATTCTTCCCTGTGCGAATTGATTTTATTTTAGCAGACCCTGAATTTAAGGTGAATGGGTTTAAAACCTATGATGTAAAACTATCCGATCATTACCCTATAAAAGCGACGTTGAAGCTTGATTAATTTCACTACTTGTTTTCTGCTTTAGCTAAATTCGTCACTTCGAGTGAATTTTATGATTGGGAATGAATAAAATTTATATCGAGAAGTAGAATTTTAACTACCACTAGTATCTCGATACAATTCGCTTATGCGAATTACTCGAACTGACGTTAATATAATTGAAACTCACATCAACCCACAATCTGCAAAGTCAGCGATGATATGAATGACCAAGCCAATACCAATCCATCTTGTTTTTCTGAATAGAGTTAGAATACCATATAGCGGCATTGCATAATAGCTGTGTAACGGATGAAAATTAATGCTACATCGATTGGGGTCAAATATAGGATTAGCTAGAAGATGGTCTAAGTCTATAAATAATCCAGCGAGCATAATTAAATACGCTTTTAGCCATTGGTCTTTAAAAAAGAACAAAGCGACTAGTAAAGGTAATATAAAATGAATACCATAATGAATTAGAGTGCGCTCCATCAAAGATTCAGGTTTTGGCGCTCTAAATAAGATACTGAATTAGGTCCTTCATTAAATAATAAGTCTAAGATGCTTAGATTTTCAATAAAGCCATGCTTTTCAGTAAATACTTGAGTGTAAGTTTCAAATTGTAGCTCCGTCTTGATTTTAGGATTTGCAAGACCTCTAAAATCAATAGTGTTTTCAGGTCTTAATTCAAATTTTTTTGAAAATGAGAATTCTAAATTAACCTGAAGGCATTCGCAAAGGACTTCTAGGCACTTTAGATTGTAATCTAAGATAAAGTCATACTTTTGAGTGAACAAAGGCATTAATTCATCTTCATAGAATTCAAAAAACGGGGACATGTTGTAAGCCGTTTGTAAAGATTTTAAATGCTGACCTTGCCAATCTTCAGCATTGTAGATTTTTACATCTTTATAGAGTTGTCTGTCTTTTTGAGTATATGAAACTGGAACGGTCAAGGCAAGCTTTCCATTCGGGCCATATATTGCACATCGATTTCTATAGGTTTGCTTTTGGTAATTATCACAAACCTCAAACACAAGGTTCTCTGCTTGTAGCATGGCCGAAAAGTGACCAATGTTTGGCATGTACGTTGGGTGTACCAATGCCTTCATGACTTTACTATTGAGATTTAGCTTTTCTTCGTCTTCTCCAACGATTAAATATCGAAATTCCCAGAATGACCAACACAAAAGGAATAAAATACGAGGTACGCTCGCCCTCACCACTTGCTGTAGTGAAAATCCTATCCCATCTGAAACTCCAATTAGAAATGCCATCATTGATACCATCAATACTCATCCAAATAAAGACAGGCTTACCAATAACATGGTCAAAGGGAACAAAGCCCCAGTATCTAGAGTCAATGGAATTATTTCGGTTGTCACCCATCATCCAATAATAGTCTTTTTTAAAGGTATAAGAGTCAACCGCTTCACCATCAACAAAGACTTGATTGCCTTTTGCATAGGCTTTATGGCCTTCGTACTCTTGAATAAGACGCTTATAGATAGGAAGATTTTCAGCAGTTAGAGTAATGGAAGTCCCTGCCTTTGGTATATAAATTGGACCAAATTGATCTGTGTTCCAAGAGTAATTAGGATCTCTAGGAAAAATATTTCCGTACGTATCTTTTTGTTGAGGTACTCTTTTTATTGAAGCTACTTCAGGATGAACTCGTAATTTTTCAATAGCTTTATCTGAGGCTGCATTTACACGGAAAGAACCTGGTGTTAAGCCTCTGCTAATTGCATCATCTATATCGACTAATTCCATCACGTTCAGAATACGGTTTACATCAGCATCTGATTGTATCTCACGATTAAAAGTTACTTCATAAGCAAATTGCAGCTCAGCCCGATCTGGTAATTCATTGATCTCTCCATCGATATACACTCGGCCATCTCTAATCTCTAAAGTATCTCCAGGAATACCAACACAACGCTTAACAAGATTTGTCTTTTTATCAATGGGTTTATAGTAATTACGATCAGGATTGAAGTCATTCATGTCCCGAAGTGTATCAGCCGGCTGACCAAAAACGACATAATCATTACGTTCTATATCCTCAAAACCAGGTAACCTTAAGTAGGGGAGTTGAAGTTTGTTGACCCATGAGGTGTTTCGTTTTTCAAAATTATCATTGTATAGGTAGGACTTCTTTTTTAACACAGGTATGGTGTCGTGGACCATCGGTGCCGCAACTGTTGTCATTGGTACTCGTGCTCCATAATGGATTTTACTGACAATTAAAAAGTCACCGACTAATAAGGATTTTTCCAAAGATGATGAAGGAATCACAAAAGGTTGAAAAAAATAGGTGTGCACAATGGTGGCAGCGACAATAGCAAAAAGTATAGAGCTAATCCAATCTCCAGATGCTGTTTTAGGCTTTAACTCTCTGTTTTCAATGTAATTGACATCAGCGAAATAATTAAGGTAATAATTATAAAACCCTAAAGTAACAATGGCCAAGGCAGTATCTTTGTTTGAGTTTTTACCAAAACTTCTTGCGGTTTCTACCCATACCGCTGGTAGCATTATGAGATTGACAATGGGAAGAAAAATCAAAAGCGTCCAATACCATGGTCTATTGATAATTTTCATTAGAATAACGGCATTGTAAACTGGGATAAAGGCTTCCCAAGCTTGACGGCCTGCTTTAATATAAAGTTTCCAAGTCCCAAGTCCATGTATAACTTGTACGATTAAGAAAAAAATGAGCCATTGTGTCCAGGTCATAAGTTGATATTTAGTTTAAGTCAGCTTGCTTAATTATTTTGTAAGTATAAAACTATTGTAATTTGTTTCAAAATTTTGACAAATTAACCAATGTTTAAGACATCTTTCATAGTAAACACGCCTTTTTTTCCAATGAGCCATTCTGCAGCTACAACAGCACCAAGTGCAAAACCCTTGCGATTATGAGCTGTGTGCTTTATTGAGATGGAGTCCACTTCAGAATTATAATTAACCTCATGCGTGCCTGGTACATTTTCAATGCGTTTGGCTTCTATCTGTAACTCTTTAGCTTTTGGTTCATCTAGTGTCCATTTTGTGTATTCTGTATTTTCAATAACACCTTCTGCTAAAGTTATGGCTGTACCACTTGGCGCATCAAGTTTCTGGGTATGGTGGATTTCTTCGATATCTGCTTTGTAATCCTCATGCGTGCCAATGAGTTTTGCCAATAGGTTGTTGACTTCAAAAAATATATTAACTCCAAGGCTAAAATTTGAAGCATATATAAACGCTCCATCGTGAGAATTACAATAGTTGACCGCCTCATCATAGGAATCTAACCAACCAGTGGTCCCTGAAATTACTGGGATACCAGCATCTATTGCACTTTTAATATTTGAAACTGCCGCATCTGGTAAGCTAAAATCTATGGCAATGTCTGAGGAAGCTAAATCATTAGCTGAAAAAGGGTCATTGGTCTTAAATGAAATACTATGTCCTCTATCAATGGCAATCTGCTCAATCATCTTTCCCATTTTGCCGTAACCGAGTAGTGCTATATTCATATTAAAACTTAAAATTTAAGGTCAGTCCTAAGTCTGATGAGTTCTCCATTTCATTGTATTGTATGTGCGGTCTAATGGCCAAGTTTTCATCGACATTGTATTGTAATAAATGTGCATCTACATTGGCATCGATAATATTGAGTGCATAGATGCCAATTGTTACTAATAATGAAATGTCTTTATTTCGCCTAAACTGCCTTTGGGCTCTAATCAATCCATCATCAGAAATTTGAGGCGTAGTTCCTGGCCCATAAAATTCATCATCTGTAAACCCTGCTAATCGTCTTTTGTAGGCATCTCTATAGCGGTTTAATTGTTTAGTGTTAAAATCGTAGACCAATATGCCTCCGGTGATTCCTGCTATTACGATGGGTATTTTCCAGTATTTTTTATTGTACGCTTGTCCTAGTCCGGGCAGTACAGCAGAATAAAAGGCGGCTTTTGAAGGAGCCAAAGGATCAATTTCTTTTTTAGTCACGGCATTGTTTGTGACTTTAAAACCCTCAGGGATATCCGTAACAGTACTGTCTTTTTCAGTTTGGGCAAATGCCGAAATTAAAAATAGACATAAAAAAAAGGTGATGCCATTTCGCTTACTTAGCACGCTTAATAAGTTTTAGGATGCGATTAAAATCTTCTTCAGAATGAAAAGGGATACTGATTTTACCTGAGTCATTCTTTCCTACCTTAACGTCAATTTTATGTCCAAAGTATTGCGAAAACTCTTTGACTCCTTTCTTAATGTATTTAGGAGTTTCAGGTGGTGTAGCTTTAGTGCTACTTGTTGAGCCGTCAGTTAAACTTCTCACTAGAGCCTCTGTAGCTCTAACAGACAATTTATTACTGATTATCTTTTCGTAAACTTCAAGCTGATCTATTTGTTTTTCAATATTGATCATTGCCCGACCATGACCCATCGAGATAAAACCATCGCGCATTCCGGTTTGGATAATGGGGTCTAGTTTTAATAATCTTAAATAATTGGCAATGGTGGATCGCTTTTTACCAACACGCTCACTCATTTGCTCTTGCGTTAATTGAATCTCATCAATTAAGCGTTGGTAGGATAATGCAATCTCGATAGGATCTAAATCCTGACGTTGAATATTTTCCACTAAAGCCATTTCCAAAGATTCTTGGTCATTGGCTATTCGGATGTAGGCAGGAATCGTAGTGTTTCCAATAAGTTTAGATGCTCTAAAACGGCGTTCCCCAGAAACGAGCTGGTATTTATTAAATGCTAATTTACGAACCGTTATGGGCTGAATTACACCAAGCTCTCGGATAGACGACGCCAACTCACGGAGGGTTTCTTCATTAAAGTTAGTTCTTGGTTGAAAAGGGTTGATTTCAATATCCGTAATATCCAGCTCCACAATATTGCCGACGACTTTGTCTGCGTTTTTATCTTCAGCAGATTTAATATCATTTTCAGGGTCTTTCAACAATGCTGAAAGTCCGCGTCCCAAAGCCTGTTTTTTTGTTGCCTTTGCCATCAGTTACTGTTCTTTTTAATGAGCTCTTTTGCCAGGCTCAAATAATTAGATGCTCCCTTACTGCTCACGTCATAATTGATAATACTTTCTCCATAACTAGGGGCTTCTCCTAAACGCACATTTCGTTGAATGATTGTATCAAAGACCATGTCGCTAAAGTGTTTCTGAACTTCTTCTACCACTTGATTAGATAAACGAAGGCGAGAGTCGAACATGGTCAATAGCATGCCTTCAATATCCAGATTGGTATTATGGATTTTCTGAACACTTTTTATGGTATTCAACAGTTTTCCTAAACCTTCGAGTGCAAAATACTCGCACTGAATAGGAATGATCACCGAATCTGCAGCAGTTAGGGCATTTAGTGTTAATAAACCTAAAGACGGCGCACAATCTATAATGATATAATCGTAATCTTTTTTTAGATCTGTAATTGCTTTTTTGAGCATATACTCACGCTCATCCTTATCGACAAGCTCAATTTCTATAGCCACTAAATCAATATGGGCAGGGATAATATCAACATTAGGAGCGTTAGAAGCTACAATAGCATCCTTGGCCGAAACGGTGTGTTCCAAAACTTGATAAGACCCTATTTCTACACCTTCTACATCGAGACCAAGACCAGAACTGGCATTGGCTTGTGGATCAGCATCAATAAGTAGTACTTTTTTCTCTAACACCCCGAGAGAAGCGGCTAGGTTAACAGAAGTTGTTGTTTTGCCAACCCCTCCTTTTTGGTTTGCAATGGCAATAATTTTACCCATTAAATGATTTGGTTATTTAAAGGGTTAAAAATACGATTATTTATGGGGAATAAAAGTGAATTTGTTAACATTCAGTCAACAAAAGCACGCATGAAATAGTATAGGATTACTTATTCTTTTTGGCGCGAATCATTTGTTCTAACTGATCCCATAGCGATTCTGGAATGTCAGACAACATATTAAATTCTCCGGCACCTTTTAGCCATTCACCACCATCAATGGTGATTACCTCTCCATTAACATAGGCTGAAAAATCTGATACAAGATAGGCAGCGAGATTCGCTAACTCTTGATGCTCTCCAACACGGTTTAATGGCACTTTTTTCGCCATGTCAAACTTCTCCTGAAGGTCTCCAGGCATTAACCGGTCCCAAGCACCTTTGGTAGGGAAGGGGCCAGGTGCAATAGCATTAAAGCGCATGCCGTATTTTGCCCATTCTACAGCCAAACTCCGTGTCATAGCCAAGACTCCTGCTTTGGCAGCAGCACTTGGTACCACATAGCCAGAACCCGTCCAGGAATAGGTAGTGACGATATTGAGAACGTTGGTGTTGGTCTGTTTGGTGTCTATCCAATGTTTTCCAAATGCCAGGATGCAGTTTTTGGTACCTTTTAAAACAATGTCTATAATGACATCAAAGGCTCTAGGTGATAGGCGCTCTGTTGGCGAAATAAAATTACCAGCAGCATTATTAAGCAACACATCAATTTTACCAAATGCCTTAACGGCATCATCCCGCATGGCTTCAACCTGATGAAATTCCCTAACATCACATTGCAAAGGCAAACATTTACCAGCAGCTTGTCCAACCGTTTGCTGGGTAGACTCTTCGAGTTCTTTTGCGGTATTTTTAAGTTTGTCTAAGTCTCGTGATGTGATTGCGACATTAGCTCCCAACTCTAAAAAGTATTTGGTCATGGCTTTTCCCAAGCCACTGCCTCCACCTGTAACGACTATGGACTTTCCTTTAAGGGCGTCGTCTCTGAGCATTCTATCGGTATTTTTCATAAACTATTTACTTAAAGCTTTTAATATTCTTTTTTCATTAAGCACTATGTCTCGAAATAAAACATGTGGAAAAACATCAAACTTAGAGTCTTTAAAAGCATTGAATATGTTTGAAAGAGTAGAAGCTGTGACCAAGGATATATTCATCTCAATATCCATTTCACAATCTGTAATAAAATCATCGCTAAACTCAGGTGCTACCAGAAGAATTTTTACTATTCTCAGATTATTTTTAAGAGCTAAGTTTTGATATGATTTTAGTTGTCTTGAAACGGTGCTAAATTTGTTATATCCTCTTTCTTTTTGAGTTTTGCACTCTACAATAATTATTTCATCATTGCCTAAATCTAATAGGATATCCATTATATCCTTTCTGGTGTTCAAACGATTTTTAAAATCATCATCTACATTAAAACCTAATCCTTTAAAAATTATTTTAGTTAGCTCTTCAAACTTTATACCTAATTCACTTTCTTTAACAACGATACCATTGTCCTTAAGGGTGTTTAGGTTTCTGTATGCAACATTTTCGTAATTTTCTAAATATAGATTTTCAACGTCTTTATAATGTTCAAGAATATTTAATATATCATCACCTCTTTGTTTAATGCCGTGATCTTTGATGAATTTTGTTAGATCGCTTTTTGATATTAAATCTAAAATATCCCTTGGTTTAATATTATAATCCAGTAAATAATCAGCTATTAGAACAAATTCTTCCTGTAACTCAAATTGAGATTTAATCTCTTTATTTAATTTAGCTAATGATTGATTTAGTTCGGATAATAATTTTTCAAAACCATCTATAGAAATCCCAACTTTCTCATCAATTTCAACATGCTCAAAATGTTTTATTAAATTTTCAATTTTTTCGTCTAAAACACTACCCCTCAAGTTTTTTATTCCTAAGCCTTTTTCACATAATTCATTAAGTGTTCTCTTGCGTTCAGTTAAAGTGCTTTCGGGCTTATGGATTTCTTCCATTAATAGGTCGGTAAAAGAAACACCTTCTTTGATTATCTCTTCAATTTTTTTAGAATGTGATAAAGACCTATCTATATTATGATCTCTTGATATTTTATTTATAATTGGTGCTCTCAACAGTTTCAAAGTTCTTCTGTAGAATTTTTCAGCTACCTCCTTTTTGCGGACTTTACGTAAAAGACGAACCATTTCATCTGCAACATATATTGTGTTTTCTTTATTGGAATAAAAAATAACGCCAATACTTTTTAAATTCTTAATGACCTCTTGAATATCAAGTTTTTTGATGGGTAGAATAGAGTAATTAATAAGTTTGGCTTCCTCCTGAGAAAGTCCCAGTTGTTTTGATAAAGTTAGAATTATAGAAAGTTCATCTGATGTGATTTTTGAGTCTCTATTATTTTCAACATCGTTATAATATGCCGTATGAAGGCAACTTCTGTATATTTTGTAATCTCTTTTCCTTAAACTGCTTAAGTCAGATTTTGGATTTTCAAAACTTAAGTTTAATGCTTTTATTTTATTTTTTAGATTTTTTATTTCTGTTTCATATAACCTAGAGAACCAATCTTGTTTCATGATGCAGTTTCCATCTCTAATAATAATATCTATTAGTATGTCTAGTTGAGAGGTTATGTCTTGAAATTCACATTTCACATACTCTTGAAATTCATCAGAAGTCAACTCAAATATTTTGGCAATATTTTGATTATCCACTGATTTTAATCCCTTGTCGGATGATACAAGGATTTTGTCAATCTGCTTATAGTTTTTTGGGTTGTTATTGATTATGTTGTCAATAACTTTAATAAAGGAGTTTTTTTCAATTGATCCTAATTTGTCAAGGATGCTTTCTAATTTCATATTTTAAAGCTCATTAAAATTGGTTAAGCTCTAAAATAGTTAAAATAATTGGCATTAATTAATTGAAATTTAATCAATTAAAATTTCCAGGATTTGTATCGCAGCATCACTAATTTTAGTCCCTGGGCCAAACACAGCAACAGCGCCAGCATCAAATAAATACTGATAATCTTGCTTTGGGATTACTCCACCAACAATCACCATAATATCATCACGACCATAAGCTTTGAGTTCTTCGATGACTTGTGGTACCAAGGTCTTATGACCTGCTGCTAAAGAGGATACCCCGAGAATGTGGACATCATTTTCAACAGCTTGTTTTGCAGCTTCTTTTGGGGTTTGAAACAATGGGCCTATATCCACATCAAAACCAACATCAGCGTAACCTGTAGCGACTACTTTTGCGCCACGGTCATGTCCGTCTTGCCCCATTTTAGCAATCATAATACGAGGTCTTCGGCCGTCTTGTTCAGCAAACTGATCTGCCAATTCTCGTGCGCGTTTAAAACTGCTATCGTCTTTAATTTCCTTACTGTACACTCCGCTAAATGATTTTATTTGTGCCTTATAACGTCCGAATTCAGCTTCCAAGGCATCACTGATTTCACCTAAAGTTGCACGTTTACGTGCTGCATCTACAGCTAAAGCTAGTAAATTATCCTGACTTGTCTTTGCGGCTTCAGTCAATTTTGCCAAAGCTTTCTCGACATTTCCGTTATTTCGAGTGGACTTGATACGGTTTAGGCGTTCTATCTGTTGGTTGCGAACGGTTTGGTTGTCCACTTCTAAAGTCTGAATAGGATCTTCTTGGTCGAGACGGTATTTATTAACCCCGACAATGATATCCTGACCTGAGTCAATACGAGCTTGTTTGCGAGCTGCAGCTTCTTCTATCCGCAATTTTGGAATACCCGCCTCAATGGCTTTGGTCATACCACCGAGATCTTCTATTTCTTGTATCAAATCCCAAGCCTTGTGTGCAATATCATGGGTTAGTTTTTCAACATAATAACTGCCAGCCCAAGGGTCAACAGTTTTAGTGATTTGGGTTTCCTCTTGAAGATAAATTTGTGTGTTACGTGCAATACGAGCTGAAAAGTCTGTCGGTAAAGCAATAGCTTCATCCAAGGCATTGGTGTGCAAACTCTGTGTGCCACCGAAGGCTGCAGCGGAAGCTTCTATACAGGTTCTCGCCACATTATTAAAAGGGTCTTGTTCTGTTAAGCTCCAGCCCGACGTTTGGCAATGTGTACGCAATGCTAATGATTTTTCATTTTTTGGATTGAATTGTTTTACCAATTTCGCCCATAACATACGCGCTGCACGCATTTTGGCAATTTCCATAAAATGATTCATGCCAATAGCCCAAAAGAATGAGAGGCGAGGGGCAAAGGTGTCGATATCCATGCCTGCCTGCAACCCTTTTCTTATATATTCTAAGCCATCCGCTAAGGTATAGGCTAATTCAATATCGCAGGTGGCACCAGCTTCTTGCATGTGGTAACCAGAAATACTGATACTATTGAATTTCGGCATGTTTTTGCTCGTGTATTCAAAAATATCTGAAATGATTTTCATAGATGGGGTTGGTGGATAGATGTATGTGTTGCGTACCATGAACTCCTTTAGAATATCATTCTGGATGGTTCCTGTTAATTGTTCTGGTTTTACTCCTTGCTCTTCAGCAGCGACGATATAAAACGCCATAATTGGTAACACAGCACCGTTCATAGTCATGGAGACTGACATTTTATCTAATGGAATCTGGTCGAACAATAGTTTCATGTCCTCAACAGAATCAATGGCAACACCCGCTTTACCAACATCGCCAACCACACGCTCATGATCGGAATCATAGCCTCTGTGGGTCGCTAAATCGAAAGCAACGGACAAGCCTTTTTGACCTGCTGCAAGATTACGTCTATAAAAGGCGTTGCTTTCTTCGGCAGTTGAAAAGCCTGCGTATTGACGAATTGTCCAAGGTCGTCGGACATACATTGTGGAGTAAGGTCCACGTAGGTTTGGTGCAATGCCAGCAACGAAGTCCAAATGCTCTAAGCCTTTTATATCTTCCTTAGAATAGGAGGGTTTAACCAAAATGTCTTCAGCCGTGTTGGCTTTTGAGTTTTGGTGTTCTGCTTCGGGCTTTGTACTTCTAGCCTCCGTCTTTAGTGTTATATGTTGAAGATTTTTTCTACCCATTAAAAGACCATCTTTTCGAGATAAGGATCAAAATCAACTTGAATAGGTGTTGATAATTGAATTAATACCGTTTTGTCATTAGAAGAAATAAAGTAGGCCGTTTGATAGGATTCTCGATCTGATTTTAAATCTTCAATTTTGAATATTGCTTTAAATACTTGAGCCAATCCACTGTCATTATATTTGGCTGTGACTTTGGATATTTTGACTTTTCGATTCTCGGTTGCCTTTTCTTGATTTTCACGAATAAGTGCTAAAAGGTTGGTAGCATCTTTTCGGGAAATAGGATTGTATGGAATTGCATTTGCAGTATAGGTGGAGTAACTTTCCTTGTCGAAAAAGATGTAAAAATTGCCATCCATATTTCGTAATGTTCGCAGTCGATCTAATTCTGGCTTACGATCTTTTTTTGGCAAAACTTCGTTGATTGTTTTTTCATATTCTGCTGCTGAAAACCGCTCAAATGATTCTGGTAAAACAATCTTAATACCATCATCATTTAGGTAATGTGTGTTACCTTCAACGGAGGAAACGTTCTCTGTTGTTGTCCAGCTACTCAATTCTTTTTCTACATCTTTACAAGAGGTGTAAAAAAGAGCAAAAATTGCTAAAAAAGCTACTATAGATTTTTTCAATACCATGTTTTATTCTTCTTTTAATCTATTGATTTCCAATTTTTCTGATATTCTTATTTCAATTATTGGTTCAATTAATGTTTTTCTTTTCTTTTTTTCTAAAAATGGTGACTTTTCTAAGTCATTTTTCATTTTATCATCAGGATTTGGATGTTTATTTGTTCCCAAAAGTGTCAGCTTTCCTGCATCAAAATCGGCTTGTTCCTTAGCTGCGCTCTCCTTAATTTTTCGTTGAATTGTACCTTCTTTTAATTGGCTTAAAAAGCCTCCCGAAGTTTCAATGGTTTTAAAAATATCTAGTGCTTTTTCTGCTAATTCTTGAGTTAGATTTTCAATATAATAACTCCCATCGGAAGGATTATTAACGAGGTCGAAATAGCTTTCGTGTTTTAAAACCAATAACTGATTTCTAGATATGCGTTCTCCAAATTCATTCGACTTATGATACAATACATCGTATGGTAAATTGTGAATTGTATTTGCACCACCTAATATGGCACTCATACATTCAGTGGTTGTGCGCAACATGTTGGTGTTATAATCATAAATGGTCTTATTGCGTTTGCTTGGGGTTGCAATTATTTGACATTCTTCGTTGACACCATATTCTGAAGCCAATGATGCCCATAGTTGTCGTAGTGTTTTAAGTTTGGCTATCTCGAAGAAGTAGTTTGAGCCTACCGCGACATTAAAAGTAACCTGTAGTGTTTGTTTAGTGTCGCTACCAATGATTGCATCTAGATGATTGAGGTATTCATTGGCATGGGCTAAACCGTAAGCCAATTGTTGCACCATAGTTGCCCCTGCATTTTGATATAAGCCCATATCTATACTCAGCTGGTTGGTTTGCTTAACAATAGACTCAAAGCTTGAATGATCTTCTTTTAAGTTGGAGAACCAATTCCCTGTTTTGGCTAGGTTGCCGATGATATCTGTGTGTAAGAAGATTTGGTCATGAGATTTCGCGCTACCGTTCGAAATGACAAAAGTATTATTTAAAAGACCCTCAGAAATAAAATCACATTTAAGATGAATGGGAATTGTTATTGGGTCAATGTTCTGAAGCAGTTCCTCTATATTAACAGTTTCAGACGGCACATGAAATATAATACTTTCTGCACCACGATTAATGGCATCCCTTGCTGTTACATTAGCTTTGTTAGCATCTAGAACTTCAATGTATTGCCCGACTTTCCAGCTGGTTGCTTCTATATTTGAAACCTCAGGAAGGGTTTCAAAATCTTCTGAATGGTAAAATGGTTTAACGTCAACTCCTTCTCTTGACTGCCAAATTAAGGTGTCATTATAGTCCGCACCTTTAAGGTCGTATTGTATTTTTTGTTTCCAGGCTTTTGAAGATACAGGCTGAAACTCATTAAACAACGGCTTACTCATTATCTTCTTTGGTTTTAGTGCTGTCTTCGTATTCTATAATATAAATATCTTCGTTTGGTTTCTTCATATAGTAGGTTTCACGAGCCATTTTTTCTAGTCCTTCTTCCGTGGTAAGCTCGTCAATAGACTTTTTGTCTTTCTTCATTTCGCTTTTATAGTAGGCCTTCTCATTTTCGAGACTTTCAATGTCTTTATTAAGATCGTGGTGCAAGAGCCAAGAATGCGCATCAAAAAACAGCATCCATATAGCAAAACCGATAAGGCTCAACACATAAATGTTCTTAAAGGGTTTTAGATATTTTTTATTCCATTTAGCCATTACAAGCGTTCGTTTATAATTGTTCTTACAATATCAACTGCTACTGTATTGTATTTATTATTTGGGATGATGATATCTGCATATTCTTTCATGGGTTCAATAAATTGCTGGTGCATTGGCTTTAATGTTGTCTGGTAACGTGTTAAGACTTCATCAATGTCTCGACCTCTTTCAGAAATATCACGCTTTAAACGCCTTATAAGACGCTCGTCACTATCAGCATGCACAAATATCTTAATGTCGAATAAATCCCTGATTTCTGGATTTGTTAGTATCAAGATACCTTCAACAATAACAACCTTTCTTGGCTTGGTCAATATTGTATCGCCTGTTCGGTTATGTTTAACAAAAGAATAGACAGGCTGCTCAATAGTATTGCCTTTTTTGAGCTCGCCAAGATGTTCTGCTAATAGGTCGAAATCTATGGAACGAGGATGATCGAAATTAATTTTTACACGTTCGTCATAACTAAGGTGAGACGTGTCTTTATAATAGGAGTCTTGCGAGATGACTACAACTTGCCCTTCTGGGAGTTCATCGACAATAGTATTGACAACCGTGGTCTTACCACAACCTGTACCACCAGCAATTCCGATAATTAGCATGAATTGTTGTTTAAATTATAAGGTACAAATTTAACTAATCTAAAGCGATTTTATTTCTTGATTTTTGAAACTTCATCAACAGTGACTATTTCTCCGTAATTATTGCCCCAGCTGTGGTTGATATAATTCATGACGTCAGCGACTTCCTCATCGGTTAAGCCCATGGGAGTCATCACATTATTATAGGTTTTTCCATTAACTATAATTTTGCCTTGTTGACCATATTTTACTCCTTTAATACTTTCCATTCGGTTTTCTTTCAGGTAATCTGAATTGGCTAAAGGCGGATATATGTTCTTTATGCCTTCTCCGGAGGGTAAGTGGCAAGACATGCAAAAATCGTTGTAAATGTCCTTGCCCTGAGCGATGCTTTTTTCAAGCTGCTTATTTTGTTCAACTGGGGTAGTGGCATTGCTATTTTGACAATCGCTAATTAAAAAGACGATTGCAATACAAGAAATGAGGCTAATAATATATTTCATACTTAATCTTCAGGAACAATTTTAACAATACCAAGACCTTCTAACGACGCATAGATGTATCCGTCCGGACCTTGTTTTACATCACGGACGCGACCCATACCTTCTAGTAATTTTTCACGTTTTGTCACTTCATTATTTTCAATGACCAAGCGTTCTATATATAGAAACTTCAGTGATCCCACTAACAGATTGCCTTGCCAATCTGGATAAATATCCGAGGTGACGAAGTCCATACCACTAGGCGCAATAGATGGTACCCAATAAAATAGAGGTTGTTCCATGCCTTCCATTTCTGTTTTATCCGTAAAGCTAGTGCCATCGTAATTGATGCCGTAGCTTATTACTGGCCACCCAAAATTTTTGCCCTTCTCAACGACGTTAATCTCATCCCCGCCACGAGGGCCATGTTCGTGTACCCATATTTGACCAGTTTCAGGGTGCTTTACCATACCTTGCGGGTTACGGTGACCATAACTAAAAATGGCAGTCTTAGCATTTTCGGTATCTACAAATGGGTTATCAGTTGGGATTGTACCATCATCATTAAGGCGATACACTTTGCCATTGTCTCTAGTGACATCTTGTGGATTAACATCCCTGTTGCCTCGATCTCCAATTGAAAAATAGAGATAACCATCATTATCAAATTCTAATCGAGATCCAAAATGTTGCCCTCTTGTTGAATTGGGGTAGGCTTTGTAAAGCTGCTCTACGTCAACAAGACTATTGCCTTGTAATTTTGCTCTAATAATTGCAGTATTACCGCCATTTCCGTCACCTTCATCCGAGCCGTGAGACAAATATATCCAACCGTTCGTTTCATAGTCTGGGTGAAGTTCAATATCCATTAGTCCACCTTGACCTCTAACATAAACATCAGGCAAACCTGAAATCATAGTTTTCTCACCGTTTTTATAATGGATGAGTTCACCAGATTTTTCTGTAATGAGCATTGCGCCGTCAGGTAAAAATGCCATACCCCATGGAATATTTAATTCTGGAACAACAACTTCCATGGTATAATTTATTTCGCTTGGTGACTCAGCAGAAACTGAAGATTCTTCTTGTTGCCCGCAAGCAATTAAAGAAGATAAGACCACTACTGAAATACATATTAAGTGTTTCATTTTCATATTAATTTTTATTATCCTAAAATACGGATAATTGTTTAAAAACTATAATTAAGGATTATACCCGAATAATAGTTGAAAGGATTTCCTGGATAAAAATACCGAGGGGCACTTCCACCAAAACCTGAAGCATTTATTAATACTTGAGAGGAATACTTAGTGTCCGTAATGTTATTGAAACCAACAAACGCATTTGCGTTTATTGATTTAAGAACTTTAAATTGGTAGTTGATTTTAGTATTTAAAAGCGAATAGCTATCAGAATAAATGCTGTTACTATCTGTTATTGGGATTTGCCCAACATGTTGAAAATTAATGTTAGCTGATAACCCTATATGTGAATTAAAAGTCATCCCTAAATTCAAAATATCTGAAGGAACGCCTGTTAGGTCATTTCCAGAAAAATCTTCATCGTCATCTATAAATTCTTTGAATTTAAAGTTGTTTAAGCTATAGTTGAAAGACGTTGAAAGGTCGAATTTTTCGTTTTTTAGAAGATTACAGCTGAGGCTAAGTTCAATTCCATCATGCTGTGTTTTGCCTGCATTGATGCCAATAAATTGATCTTCTGCTATGCGTTGGGATACTAACAAATTTTTAATATCCATTCTGAAAAGTACTATAGTATAAGCTAATTTCTGATTAAAAAATGTGCCTCGTGTTCCGAATTCATAAGTCCAACCAGTTTCTGGTTTTAAATTAGTATTGATTTGTCCGTCTGGCAATAAGGTTTCTGCTAAGGTTAATGGTGAGAAACCATGACTCGCATTCCCGAACAAAGATGTTCTGTCATTTAAGTGATATAATATCCCGAATTTTGGTGACCAGATGTTATCATAGTTAAAAGTGCCTGATTGATTCGGGTTAGATTCACTTGCGGGAAAATCATCTTTTAATTCATAACTAGTTGTGTTAAAGTTGAGTCCCAAAGTGAAAATCAAATTTGTCTTCAAATTATATTTTGTTTCAACAAATGCATTGATATATTGTCGTTGCTCTGAAAAATCAGATAGCTGTTCGCCCTGAACGCTTCCAGTGCCTGAAGGGAAATCTTCATAGAGGTTTTCAAAAGTGGAATAACCATAGTTATCCCTAAAGTATTCTCCGCCTATGGTATAGTTGAGTTGCTCATTAAATAATGAGCCAAGTATTCGGGACCGGAGACCAAAGCCTTTGGTGTCCTCAGATAGTATATTGAAAGGTCTTGGTTCATAATTTTTTCTGATTGTACCAAAAGCACTTGTGATTACATTTAATTGGCTTGAAAAGTTGTGCGTCCAATTAAGTCCGAGAATTCCTCTCTCTGAATCTTCAAATCCTTGCGCTTGCTGCCAGGTAAATGCTGCTGATTGCGGATTATTATTGAATGTGTCTTCGTTTAAAGAACTTGGGATAAAGGCTTTGAGATTTACATAACTTCCTAGTAACGAAATTTCATCATTCTTCCCCAAAAAGTGATTTGTATTAAGGGTGTAAGTCTGACGGTTATAAGTATTATTCGCTCTATAGCCATCACTTGTAGTATTGCTGTAAGCCATATTAAGATTATGGGAGTTGGTTCCATGACTTAGAACAAAAGACGCTTTATGCAACCCAAAAGAACCAAATGTATAACGAGATTTTAATTGTGACTGACTATATTCAGATTGAAACGGACTTAAAAGAATGGTACCTCCAAGGCCTGCTCCATAGGTGCTGGCACTTCCTTTATTAATTTCAATTCGACTGATGGTTTCTAACTCAAAGTCCTCGATGTTTGTTTCGCCGCTACCATTGGTTAATGGTATATCCTTAAAATAGGCTCTTATTTTAGAGGTCCCGAAAGCATTACGAGCGCCGATTCCTCTTACAGTAATTCTATTGGTGTTTAAGGCTCCGCTTTGCATATACACTCCTGGTACACGATTTAAAACTGGAGCAATGTTCGTTGAATTGCTTTGGTTGATATCTGCCTGAGAAATAACTGCTACTGACGATGTTGAATTCTTAATACTAGCAGGGATCTGATTTGCAGTAACCAAAACAGCATCGAGTTCAGATGGCAAAACCTCTAAAGGAATTATTAGGCTTGATGTGGTGGTAACGCTTATTGATTTGGATATGTACCCTTTTTTTTTGAATAGATATTTTCCGAATGCAATAAGAGTAAATCGTCCTTGGGAATCAGTAAATACAGATATTTTTGAGGATTCATTTACAATTTCAACACCGTTTAATGCTATACTAGTCTGCTGGTCGACTACTTTTCCTTTAATTATATCTTGACAGAATGAGTTGGTATTGAAAGCAACTAAGAGGCTAATAAAAAGGAGATGTCGGTTCATTCTTGGGTTTTGGGCAAGTAAAATTATGCAGTCCTTAAATTTAAGTATGATTTTTTTAGAACTTAAAACAAGCGACCTCTTAACAATATTTTAACAGCTTTGCTGTAAGACTGGTAGAGGTTGAAAGACTTATGAAACGAATCTAATCAAATTTATAACCATGGACAACAATACAATTACCAAGTTTTTTATTCTCTTCCTTTTTTCAACGTCTATTGCTTTTGCACAAATGCCTATAGATGGTTTTTTTACTGAAAAAGGGACATTAAATTTAACAGCATCATACGGCAACTCTACATTCGATGAGTTTTACGTGGGAGAAATGAAAGTAGGTCCTGTACCTGTACACAATGAGATAAGCCAAAATATATTTTCGTTGTATGGCACTTACGCACTTTCTGATGATTTAGGACTAATTGTGAATCTACCTTATATTGCCTCGAGCGGCGAAGGAGGTGCGGATCCAGTCAACGGACAGACAGAGCAGAACGATTTCCAAGACTTAGGCATCTATGCAAAATATCGATTTGCCCAATCTGATTTTTCAGGAGGAAATATCAATTATTTAGCTGGTTTTGGTTTTTCAATTCCACTTGGTTACGAGCCTAATGGTTTGTTATCTAACGGAAGCGGCTCTTTTAATACTGACTTAAGTTTGGGAGGACAATGGAATACTGATGTGGGGCTTTTTACGTCGTTAATTGCAGGATATAGTTTTCGTGGTAACGCAGTGGATAACTTGGGAACCAATGGCGGTGATGATTTAGATGTTCCAAATGCTTTTCTTTTAAACGGTAAATTAGGATATACATCAAAAGGGTTTTATGCTGATGCCTATGTGCGTTATCAATCCTCTAGTGATGGAAGGGATATTAGTGATGATGATTTTGGAGGTAGATTTCCAGAAACTCAGGTTGATTATACGGTTTTGGGAATAAGTACATATGTGCCCTTAAGCTCGTGCTTTGGCGTAAGTGCAGGATATGGTACAGTAGTGGATGGAAGAAATGTAGGTGACTCCAATATTTTTAATGTAGGTGTCACATTTAAGTTTAAAACTGGGTCAAACACACAATAACATTCTGTTAAATTATTATAAAAAATAAAACCTCCTTAGTTTCTAAAGAGGTTTTTTAATTATTGTCGGAGGGTTCACGTTTTTGACATGAAGACCTCAATCTTGGTCGGGGTGGCAGGATTACCTCATTTTATTCAGTGATCCTGACAGGGATATGTTGCAAATTAAAGCTCTACTTTAATTTATCTAAACTAAAAAAGTCCTCTTAAGAAAATAAATTTTCTACGAGAACTCTTTTTACTTTAGTTTGTCGGGGTGGCAGGATTCGAACCTGCGACCTCCGCGTCCCAAACGCGGCGCGATAACCGGGCTACGCTACACCCCGGGCTGAGCGTAAAGAAAATGTCTTGAAGACATTTTTAGTGAAAGAGCCAGCTGGCGCATAGGCTTCTCAATTCTTTAGCTTCAATCCCAATTTTAAGCATTTACATGTTTAAAATTTTTGAGACTGCAAATATAGAGATTTAGTTACAATACACAACAGAAGATGATTTAAAAATATCCGAAGTGAACACCAGAAGCAATAACCGCTATAATTAGGATAATTAAGGCAATGATTACAAATTTGGCTGTCTTTTTGGTTATTTTATCTTTTTGGAAAATATAATCATCTCTTTTTTCGTCTTCGTCTTTTACAAATTTCATGGTAACTGTTTTTTTATTTCTTGATATATACTGTTTTCTTATTTACAAACTCTAAAATTCCTTCTTTAGATAATTCCCTTCCATAACCAGAGGCTTTTGTACCACCGAAAGGCAATCTAGGATCTGATTTTACCATTTCATTGATAAAATAGGCTCCATCGTTGATTTCTAAAGTTTTTCTGGTAGCATATTCAACATCTTTGGTAAATACCATGGTGCCTAACCCAAAACGGCTTTCAGCGGCTATTTTAAATGCCTCTTCTTTATTATTAACTTTTGTTATAGCAGCTACTGGTCCAAAGGTTTCTTCATCAAAAACGGGCATACCAGGTTGTGCATTTTCTATCACTGTTGGTTGAAAATACGATTTTTTTACCGTATTTCCATAAAGGACTTTGGCTCCTTTCTTTATGGAGTCTTCTACTTGTTCTTTCAATGTTTTGGCTAAGTCTTCCCTAGCTAGAGTACCTATCGTCGTATCAGTAAGTTCTGGGTTATCAAACTTCAATTCACTTATTTTATCAATAAATCGCTTTATAAAATCTTCATAAATGTCTTTTTCTACAATAAATCGTTTGGCAGCAATACAACTTTGTCCTGAATTTTGCATTCGGGCATTAACGATTGTATCCATATGCTTATTAAGATTGGCATCTTTTAGAATGATACAGGCATTATTTCCCCCTAGTTCTAAAACACACTTCTTTAAATGTCTTCCGGCAACTTCGGCAATACTTTTGCCTGCTTTCTCGCTACCTGTCAATGAAACGGCTTTAATCCTGTCGTCACTCAATACATTTTCAATAACCTCATGTTTTGTTATTAGTGAAGTAAAACACCCTTTGGGAAACCCTGCACCTTCAAAAAGTTGCTGAATGGCTATAGAACATCCCGTTACGTTAGATGCGTGTTTTAAAAGGGCTGTATTCCCTGCTGTTATTGTTGGAATGGCAAATCTAAAAACCTGCCAAAATGGATAATTCCAAGGCATTATTGCTAAGATGACTCCTAAAGGGTCGTAACTGATAAAGCTCTCTTCAGCATCAGTATTAATAATGGCATCGGCTAAGAAGTTTTCAGCATTCTCAATATAAAACTCAATTAAAAAGATGCATTTATCGATTTCAGCCTCACTTTGGATTATTGGTTTTCCCATTTCCTGAGTCATCAGTTTTGCTAGGGTCGCCTTATTTTCATCTAATTGTCTGATTAAGTTTTTTAAGTATTCAGTTCGTTCACTGATACTTTTTGTCTTCCAGGATATAAAGGCCTTATCGGCATTTTTAAGTTTTGATAATACCTCTTCTTGGGAGTCTAGCGAGTAAGTTTTTAAATCCTTCCCTGTGTAGGGGTTTATGGTTTGGATAGTATTTTTCATAGTATTTATAAACATAATCTAATTCATTTTAAGGAATTATCTCAATCAGACTGATTTTTAACTTTAAAGCCATGGCCCAAATCAGTCAATATTTGTTTCTAATGCGTTAAGTAATTCGGGAGTAAACACTGATATTGAATATGAATTAAAAAACAAAAAACTATAATGAACATGAGTGATAACAGTAATACATTTTTAGGACTTTTAGCAGGAACTGCCATCGGTGCAACCTTAGGCATTCTATTTGCGCCAGACCGTGGTAGTGTAACACGACAACGAATCGCGGATGAAGCTGTAAGTGCAAAGGATAATCTAGCAACAAAAGCCAGCGAGTGGAGAGATATTGTTGGAGAAAAAGTATCTGCTAACAAAGAAACCTTAGATGATAAAATGGACGCAATAGTATCTGATGCTAGCTATAAGGCTGAAGATGTTATAACTTCTTTGGAAGCCAAACTAAAAGATTTAAAAGCAAAGAATAAAAAATATCAAAAAGCCTAAGCATGTTAGAAGGCTTAAATGAAACTTCAGATAAAGCGGTAAAAATAGGGCAGAAGTATATTGATACTTCGAAACGATATATCGAACTTAAGATATTTCAACAACTAGCCATTTCTATAAGTTTGGTTGGTAAAGTAATGGCAGTTGGTAGCTTTGTTTTTATCGCTTTTCTTTTCTTTTCAATTAGTGGTGCTATACTGCTAGGTGATTGGTTAGATAACACTGCTTTAGGATATTTAATAGTTGGAAGTATAGCATTATTAATTGCTTTTTTAACGTATGGACTTAGGAAACGCATCAATGCTCTTGTCCTTTCCAAGCTTTCAAAAAACTTTTAGACCATGAAAAATTACACCTCTTTTGAAGCGCTAAAATTAGATTTAGAGCAACTTAAATTAGAACAACAGATTGCATGGGAAGAGCTAAAGTTGACAAAGAATGAATTTTCAGAACAACTAACTTTACCAAATTGGTTTGGTGCCATTGGTAAAGGTTTTGTTAAGTATGGCTTATTTATGATGCTAAAGCGAATTTTTAAATAACTTTTTTGACACCCCTAACCTCTAAAAGCAATGATTCTAAACTACTATGTTTTATAGACTTTCAAATACTGCCGAAAAATTTTCGATTGAAGAAAGTTTTGATGCTAAATTTGTATATCCTGAATTGTACACTAAAGAGGTATTGATCAATGGTTTTGACGAGCGTAACCTCCCAATTATTTGTATGGAGGATACGGAAACAATTCGATTTGCAATTTGGGGTCTTCTTCCGCAGCAATATAGAGAGGGGTGGAAAGATTTTCAAAATTTAAGTAATACCTTAAATATATCCTTTAAACAAATTGAAGAACTAGATTGGATAGAGCAATTGTTCAGCAGTCAACGTTGCGCTATTGTTGTTTCTGGCTTTTTTACGTCTTACCTCTATAAAGGCGAGTCTTATCCATTTTATGTTTATGAAAAAAATAATAAACCCTTTGCTTTGGCAGGTATGTTTTCTCAATTAGATGATGGGTTTTTAACCGTTAGTTTATTAACAGCAAAAACATCTGATAGGACAATAGAGAGCATACATAATTTGGGAAAAACATTTCCTGTTGCTTTACATTTTGAACATTACACAGATTGGTTGGACGACGATTTAAATTTCAATAGTCTTAATTTAGATGAATTTAAAAGACCGGATTTAAAAGTGCACCCTATTTCCAGGAAGATTTATAATGAGGGCCATAAATCAGAAAATGTACTCAAACCAAAACATTACGACAATTTACCTAAGCTCTCGGTTGTTTGGTAAGGTTAATTGGCAATTCGCCTGTAATTTTCAGAATAAACATAGTTGCCATCTTCATCCAGTTCAATTTGAATAAATCTATCCTTTTCTAGGATTAATTTATGAACAAATTGTTTTTTCTCAGCTATAACTTGATTCATAATTTTAGACCCATATTCTAAGACTTCAATAAGTGTGTCATTAGAAGCCGTATAATTTCCATAACCAAACCAATCTGTAGAATCCAATGGGACTAATTTACTCCACATCACTTTGTCATTTTGGTACATTTTCACTTGTCTGTAACCTTCGTTGGTTTTAAAAGAATCTACAACTTGGTTATCTTGATAATTATAAAAACTGACCAATTCCCAATTACCTTCAATAGTTAACTCTTCTTTTTCTTCATTCGCTTCAGTTTCTTTTTTCACTGATGATTCACAGGATCCTAATATTGCACAGAGGATAAAAATGATGATTGAATTTTTCATAAATGTAGGAATTATTGATTAGCACTTATAAAAGGTACAAAATTTTAACGAGATAGTATTTATTTTTTCTATTTGAAGATAGTTGCTGTTAATAACTTCTATGTAAGTTTTTAGACAAAAATCCTACTTTTGCTTGTATAAATAAAGAAGAACATATGTCTGATTCAATTGAAAAAATTAAGTGTTTAATTATAGGTTCTGGACCTGCAGGATATACAGCCGCAGTTTATGCAGCTAGAGCAAATATGTTTCCTGTTTTGTATCAAGGAGAGCAACCGGGTGGTCAACTGACCACTACAAATGATGTAGAGAATTTTCCTGGCTATCCAGATGGCATAACCGGCCCAGAGATGATGATTCAATTTCAAAAACAAGCAGAACGTTTTGGTACTGATGTAAGACACGGTTGGGTCACCAAAGTTGATTTTTCGGGTGATGTCCACAAAGCCTGGATCAATGATGAAAAAGAAATACATGCAGACACGATAATTATTTCTACAGGTGCCTCTGCTAAATACTTAGGATTGCCGTCTGAACAAAAATATTTAAAGCTTGGTGGAGGTGTGTCTGCTTGTGCTATATGTGACGGTTTCTTTTATAGAAATCAGGATGTGGTCATTGTCGGTGCAGGAGATTCCGCTTGTGAAGAAGCTCATTACTTATCAAAGCTTTGCAAAAAAGTAACCATGTTGGTACGCCGTGATGAATTTAGAGCATCAAAAATTATGGCAAACCGAGTTAAGAATACAGAGAATATAGAAATTCTATACCACACCGAAACAGAAGAGGTTCTAGGAGATGGCCAAGTCGTTACTGGTGTAAGGGTAAAGAATAACCAAACGGGTGAAGAAAATGAAATTCCTGCTACAGGGTTCTTCGTAGCTATTGGTCACAAACCTAATACAGACATTTTTAAGGATTACTTAGATTTGGATGAGACAGGATATATTGTCAATGCAAAACCAGGAACAAGTAAAACTAATGTTGATGGTGTTTTTGTAAGTGGAGATGCTGCTGACCATGTGTATAGACAAGCTGTTACAGCAGCTGGGACTGGTTGTATGGCGGCATTAGATGCGGAGCGTTATTTAGCAGCAAAGGATGCTGATTTTGAGGTGGCCACCTCGACATATAACTAGAATAGCTAGAATTATAAATAAAAAAAGCCATTACTATATCTATGTAATGGCTTTTTTTTTATTAAAATTTATGTGTTATAATTCTTTGTGTTACAATTCTTTCTTCTGCAATTTTGCCGTACCAGTAAATTTCTGAAGTGTAATTTTAGGCTCTCCGTATAAATAAACCTCTGAGCCTCCAGAAGCAGAGAGTACAACGTCTTCAGTGACCATAATGCTTAGGTCACTGTTGCCTTCAACCAACAGATTGGCTGTTTTTAAAGTAAAGTTTTTTCCGTTAAAATTTGAAGAATTATCTAATCTAAGCTCTCCAGCCCCTACAGTACCTTCAATAGTGGCATCCGCATCTTGATACAAATCAAATTTTGTGATTTTACTATTCACCAACGCATCTACCTTCACATCATCACTGAGAATAAATGCAGTTGAATCAGCTGTTAAATTTAAGCGCATCCTAGATTTATCAATGGCGTTATAACTGAATTGTTTTGCATTAACATTTAGGTAGGTCCTTGAATTTCCTGTTGTTTTTAATTCTAAATCGCCTAACTCTAAAGAAGTCAGCGATCGTAATTCTGCAGATTCATTAACCTCAATGAAAGTTAAGGGTACAGAATAGTTAACAGTAATATGTAGTTTGCGTTTTGAGGTAATACGTTTCCCAGCGGTAAAGGTTAAGATACCATTGTTAACATCGAACTGAATGACTTCGTGCAAATTGTCATCTGCCTCAATTTCAACAGAAGGTTTGCTGTTAAATACAATATCAACTTCAAAATCATTATTCACCACCAATCCTGTAAACTCATTGACATAGGTTTGCTTTACAGTAACATTTCTGTCTCCTTTAACTTTGTCATCTTGGGCTTGGCCTAGATAACAACCACCTATTATTACTAACAACACTAAAAGGGCATTCTTCATTTGTTTTCATTTAGTAAAACAAATATATACAAAAACCATCCCAAACTCTATATAGATTTTGAAATGGTCTATTTATGCTTTTTAGATGTATTGTCTAAACCCAGCTATAGTTTAGTTTTTTCTAACACTACCAGAAACACCATCTGTTTTGTTTACTTTTTCGGGGTTTCCGTAATATCTTACATCTCCACCGCTATTGGCATTTGCAGTAAGTTCTTTAGAACTGTGTACAGAAATATCAGCACCACTATTGGCTTCAACATCAGAATATTCTGCAATTAGGTTTTTAGCATTGATATCACTTCCGCTTGTGGCTTTGGCTTCTAGGTTAGTTGTGTTCCCCGCTACTTTTATGTCACTTCCACTAGATGCTGAACAGATTAATTGATCTGCTTTTACCTCTACATTTAAATCGGCACCACTACTAGCGGTTAATTTTAAGTTTGAGGCAGATATAAGTCCTTCAGAATACACATCGCTACCACTTGTAGCTTTAATGGCTTCTAAATTTTTGGCATTTACCATCACTTTTTGCGACTTCGATTTACGAATATTATCCGAAGTTGTAATTTTTAGAGTTCCGTTTTCAACTTCAGTAAGTATAATATCGTGTAAGTTTTCATCGGCCTCAACGCTTAGGCCATAATCGCCGCTTTGAGTTATATAGACATCTAATCCTCTGCTGACTTCAATGGCGTTAAAGTCGTCATTTAAAATTCGGTCCTCAGTAAGGACGTTTCCGTTTCCTGTGACACCTGTTCCAATGTCAAAGTCGAAGTTGCAAGAAAGCATCAATAATGCTAAAATACTACTGGTTATTAATTTTGCTAATGTGTTCATAATGATTGATTTTTTAGAGTTGATTAATTTTTATTGATACTATCTGTAGTTATGCTAACACCTTCTTCGTTAGAAATGTTAACTTTTACATCAGAGTTGTTGGCCTTTACTCCTTCACCATTGATTTTTATACTTAGACTGTCTTTAGAAATGTTAAGACCTGCTTCAGAATTTAACTTGAAGGACCCTTTTTCGCCATTGATATCTACATTGACTTTAAAACCGTCATCATCACATGTTAAACAAATGACATCATCTTCTATAATCTCTAAATAATGTTCTTCTTGTCCGTTGTCTAAAATATCATCGTAGTAACTCGAATTTCTATGGAAACTCCTCGTATTATCATCAGCATACAAAAATGAGCCTTCGGGTAAGTAAAGGATGATCTCTACATGTTGATCACTAAATTTATTCTTTACATCAGTGGTTAAGTAAGTGTCTAATCTTAATTCATTTTTTGAAAAGGCATAATTATAATTGATGTTTTCTGCTCGTGTTTTTGCGATATCATAATCGCTACCATGGGCAAATTTTTCAATTTCGATACGTCCTAACGAATCTTTTGTAGACCTAACAATTAAGCGTACATCGGTAGTTGATATCAATTTTTCGTCACTCTTACCTCGATACAATTTGTAGCCATGGGTATTTCTGTAAAAGTTACGGTTGATGTTTTTATCAGTCACCATTTTAAGACTTAGTGTGTCCCCTTTTTTAATGTTTAAAACACTTTCATTAAAGGAAGAAGCCTCACTTGTATATTCCGTGACTTGTTTAACCCCGACTACTATGATACCGATAATGGATACAAACCATATACCTAGTAGCGTAAATTTTGCAATGTTCCCAATAGACTTTAGGTTGTTGACCAATATTTTGAGCCCTAAATAGAACACAAAAAAGAATGGAATACCTATGGCAAAAAATATCAGTAAGGACATTAGCCAGATTGGAACACTTGCTAGATTTGCTGCTTGCAGAAAATCAATACCAGGGAAATGTACGGCATTTGTAATACCAACAGTAAAGAAAGCTACAATTAGTCCGATTAAAACACTAATACCTGTAATGATTAGAATAACCCCGATAAATTTGGCAAAGATTTTAAGAAAGAACATTATGACATCCCCAAGAGTATCAAAGAAGTTTCTTGAGCTCGATTTTAAGCGATCTCCTTGCTTATTAAGGTCAGCTTTTTTTACACTGTCCGAGATGTTATCAGAAACATTTTCAAACCCTTCTTTTATTCGGTCACCATGTTTTTTAAGATCTACATTTTTAACTTTTTCGGATACAGTATCAATACCGTCTTTAATTTTTTTTTCGATATTGCTAATGTTTACAGGGTCGCCTGTCATGGTTAGCTTTTCGGCCGTAGTCTTAGCTTCTGGCACTAATGCCCAGAACAAAAGATAGATAAAGATAAATGTACCACCAGACAAAAAGGCAAACAACACCCATAGTAAGCGTACCCACATCATATCTATGCCGAGGTAGTGGCTTAGACCTGCGGAAACACCACCTATATAAGAATTATCAGTATCCCTATACAATTTTTTAGTTGGACCTGTAGCTCTATAGCGTTGTTTTGGTTGTGGCTCATCCTCGAAAATCTCGTCATCGACCAAATAATCTTCGGGCTGCCCCATGATGCTGATGACTTCATCGACAAGTTGAATGCCAACGACTTGTTTTTCATTTTGTATGCGCTCACTGAATAATTCAGCGATACGAGCTTCGATATCCGAAATAATTTCAGAACGTCCTTGAGAGTCTGTAAATGAACGTTTTATAGCCTCAAGATAGCGTTGCAATTTTAAGTACGCATCTTCATCGATATGAAAAAATATACCTGCTAAATTTATATTGACTGTTTTATTCATTTTTTAGTTGTTTTTGTACTGGTTACTAGGTTTACGGCATTCTGCAAATCACTCCATGTGCCGTTTAATTCTTTAAGAAACAGTTTCCCTGTTTCGGTTAGACCGTAATATTTTCTTGGCGGCCCAGAGGTGGATTCTTCCCAGCGGTAATTGAGAAGTCCAGCATTTTTAAGTCTTGTTAACAGCGGATATATTGTACCCTCTACAACAAGCATTTTAGCGTCTTTTAGTGTTTCTAAAATTTCAGCAACATAGGCATCCTCATCTTTAAGGATGGATAATATGCAGTATTCTAGAACACCTTTACGCATTTGTGCTTTTGTGTTTTCTATCTTCATACGTGTGTGTACTTTAATGAATTAAAACTGTTCGTTTGTTGATTGATACTGTTACTACCCCGAATTGCTTCGGGATGATAACAGCTGATTGATTGGTTGATGATTTGATTGATAAATTGATTGATGATGATTAATTATTTTAAAAAATTGATGGTTAAAGGGTACTTATATAATTTTCCGTCCCTGGCAGCTAAACTTGCTTTTACGATAAAGGCTAGCTCCAATAGAAAGGCTAAAAAGGCTAAGACTCCCAAACCGCCACCGATATATAAAAGAGGTGAAGGCTCGCCGATATTTAAATGAAAATCGTGCCATCCATTAAAATCTAAGAAATCGATGCCTTTAAATATTTTGAAAATGAAAAAAGGAATACTTATCGTACCGATGATAATGGCATATAACAAAATGCTAATTTGAAAATTAATGGCCTGCTTACCATTGGCATCTATAAATTCTGATTTGTCTTTGTTGGTAACCCATAATACTATTGGTCCTATAAAATTTCCAAAAGGAATTAAAAACCTTGAAAAGGTAGATAGATGGATAAAAGTTGCTATGTTTTTATGGTGGTTATCTGGCATGGTTGTAAAAGTATATAATAGTTTCTTATGCAAATATATATCCAAAAAAAGGTATTATGCAAAACATAGTACTTAAATTTAACATAATATTAACATTAGTAAAAGGTGAATATTTGAATTACATTACATGCTTATTAGAATATATTATATGAAATTAACACCATCTAAACTCAATACCTTTTTGCTCTTTAAGTTACCAGCAGCCTACTTTACCGGCGTAAGAGCCACGTTTATTGATGATGAGCAATGTAGCGTATCTGTTAGGTACAAATGGATCAATCAAAATCCTTTTAAATCTATGTTTTGGGCAGTACAAGGAATGGCTGCCGAATTGACTACAGGAGCATTAGTCATGACAAAAATTAAAGAAAGTGGACTAAAAATATCCATGTTGGTTGCTAATAACAATGCTACTTTTGTTAAAAAAGCCACTGGACGCATTACATTCTCTTGTACAGAAGGTTCTAAAATTGATGAGGCTATAAAAAAGGCAATTGCTACCAAAGAGGGACAAACCGTATGGTTAAATTCTAAAGGTATAAATAAAGATGGGGTAGAGGTATCTGATTTTAATTTTGAATGGACATTGAAAGTTAAAACTTAAAAGAGCGAAGCTTGTAACAAATTTTAAAATCAATCTACCTATAGTTACATCAAACAAAAAACTTATAATAAATTATGGAAAGATTACCAGACTTTGACAGAAATGCCCACGAAATAGATTACCGTATATATGGAGAGGAAATGCAATTTGTAGAAATTGAACTCGATCCAGAAGAAGGTGTCATTGCAGAATCCGGAAGCTTTATGATGATGGACGAGGGTATAAAAATGGAAACTATTTTTGGAGATGGTTCCAAAAAAGACTCGGGCTTCTTAGGGAAAATATTAGGAGCAGGAAAGCGAATCCTTACCGGGGAAAGCCTATTTATGATTGCGTTTTATAATAATCTTACAGGAAAGCGAAATGTTTCTTTTGCCTCACCCTATCCAGGAAAGATTATCCCTATTGACCTTACGGATTTTAAAGGAAAGTTTATATGTCAGAAGGATGCATTTTTATGTGCAGCTAAAGGAGTTTCAGTTGGCATTGAGTTTAGTAAACGATTAGGAAGAGGACTTTTTGGAGGTGAAGGATTTATAATGCAGAAATTAGAAGGAGACGGAATGGCTTTTGTCCACGCAGGTGGAACAATGGCTAAAAAAGTATTGCAAGCGGGTGAGACTATGCGTGTGGATACAGGTTGTATTGTTGGGTTTACGCAAGATGTAGATTACGATATAGAATTTGTAGGTGGATTTAAAAACACCATTTTTGGAGGTGAAGGCTTGTTTTTTGCTAAGCTTCAGGGGCCAGGAACTGTATATGTACAATCGCTTCCATTTAGTCGATTAGCTGGTCGTGTTTTAGCTTCAGCACCAAGAGGTGGTAAAGATAAAGGAGAAGGCAGTATTTTAGGAGGGTTAGGTGATTTACTCGATGGTGATAATAGGTTTTAAAACAAAGTTTTTAACATAACACGGTGTTAAACTTTTAGGCTTTAATTTTAATCGTATCGATTTTTTTTCTATCTTCAATCGAAATAAAATTAGTGCTTATAATAAAAACTACCTTTATTTAAATCTAACTTAATTATGGCCAGAGCAATGTTTGAGTACACTAAAACTGTACTTAGCAAAGTGAGTTTTGATGCAACGTTATTTTGTAAAGAGGTTCAAAAAGCAGTAAGACGATTATTGCCTTATGAATTGGAAGAGTTAAAGGTCTTCATACAGAGTTTAATACATCAGAACCCAGAACTAAATCAATGTTTAATATATCTAAAACCATAAAAGAAAAGCGACCGTTAGGTCGCTTTTTTATTTAGGTAATGGACTAATGATTTTTACATTCTGAAAGGCTATTGCGCCCCGTACAACTCCAGAAATCACACTATGCAAAGCATCAATTATTTGCATTTTTAATTCACTTTTATGATAGATTAAACTGACTTCCCTAGCTGGGGACGGTTCGTTAAAGTACCTAAGGTTTCCTTCCATTTTAGTGCTTACATCCAGAGTGTGTAAATAGGGAAGAAGTGTCATTCCCATGCCTTCATCAGCAAGCTTAATAAGAGTTTCTATGCTTCCACTTTCCAGGTGAAATTTATCTTCAGGGTGATCTTTAAAAGTCTTACAGAGATTTATAACTCCATCCCTAAAGCAATGACCATCCTCCAACAATAGTATCTCATCAACGTCAAGATCTGATGCATCAATCGTTGTCTTGTCTTTGAGCCTATGATGATTAGGAATGTAGGACACAAAAGGCTCATAATATAAGACGCGTTCCTTAATGTTATCACTTTCTAACGGAGTTGCCGCAATGGCAGCATCTAGATGTCCATCACTAAGTCGAGACATGATCTCCTCAGTAGTTAATTCTTCAATCTTCAGCTTTACTTTGGGGTATTTATTGATAAAGTTTTTAAGGAACATTGGAAGTAGTGTTGGCATTATTGTTGGAATAATTCCTAATCTAAATTCACCTCCTATAAAACCTTTTTGTTGGTCAACAATGTCTTGAATCCGGTCTGCTTCATTGACAATATTTCGAGCTTGGTACACTATTTTTCGACCAACATCGGTAAGTTCAATAGGTTTTTTACTTCTGTCGAATATCAATATATCCAATTCATCTTCTAGTTTCTGTATCTGTGTGCTTAAGGTTGGTTGGGTTACAAAACATTTTTCTGCAGCTTTGGTAAAATTTTTATGTTCCGCAATAGCAAGTGCATATTTTAATTGAGTAATCGTCATAGATATTTGTTTAAACTATAAAAATACAAAAAAGTATTTGCAAAAACTATAGTTATGGAAATAAAAAAGACCATTAAATAATGGCCTTTTTTTCGAGTTGATTGATGATTTGATTGGTTAGAATCTGATGTTTAATTTTAAATCTTCAGCTCCTAAAGTGAACTTTGCGTCACTATATTGCGGTGGTCCATAGCTCATAGTATTATTTGATGCCGCAAAATTTTCTAATGGCATTCCATTTTCCTGAAAATCCATTTTGCCATTTTCATTGGCATCGTGTAGCACAAGGATGGCATACTCTCCTGGTTCTATATCCTTAAAGACTACTTTTACTTTTCCATTTTCAATTTTAGTTTCAAGTGTAGCAACGGGTGCAGTTTTCATAAATGTGTCTTTGGTATGTAAGGCAAAGGATACCTTTCCTTTATCCCCTTGCACATTGTCTATGGTTACGGTAATGTTTTGTCCTTTGTCTTGTGCAGAGCCTAATAAAGAAGATAGAATAAGTGTTAAAGTTAAGATTAAAGTTTTCATGATAGTTGTGTTTTAAATGATATTAGAATTGTTTTGTGTTTGTTTGATGATTCAAATATCCTACAAAGCAACACCCATTAATAATTAGATGTACCGAACTGTTATAAAACGAAGATGAATTGTAAAAAAAACTAAATAAGACCTCTAGCTTTAATTTCAAGATACTTGTTAATGGTATTTATTGTAAGGTTTTCAGGAGTGGTAAGAATAGACTGAATACCGTATTTCTGAAGTTCGTTAACTATCAATTTCTTTTCGTAAATGAACTTTTCTGCAATGGTTTTCTGAAAAATTTCATGCGTAGTTGACGCTTTTTTATCTGCAAAATCTTGCAATTCACTATTCTTGAAAAAGATAACAACAAGCAGATGATATTTAGAGATGGCTTGTAGGTATGGTAACTGACGATGTAGGGCGTCTAAGGTTTCAAAATTAGTATATAAAAGCAGTAGCCCTCTTTGTTTAATATTTCTTTTGATATCTACGTATAATCTCGAAAAATCTGATTCAGAAAAATCGGTATTGACATTATAAAGACTTTCTAATATCATATTCATTTGAGAGGGTCGCCGCTCTGCGATGACTCTATTCTCTACTTTTCTGGAGAAAGTAAACATCCCAGCTTTATCTTGCTTTTTTAGAGCGACATTGCTTATAACCAAACTGGCATTAATAGCATAGTCTAAAAGGCTTAAGCCATCAAAAGGCATTTTCATAACTCGGCCTTTATCAATAACACTATAAATAGGTTGCGAGCGCTCGTCTTGGTATTGATTGACCATAAGTTGATTACGCTTTGCCGTAGCCTTCCAATTAATGTTTCTTATATCATCTCCTGTTACATAATCCTTGATTTGCTCAAATTCCATGGTATGACCAATACGACGAATTTTTTTAAGACCATACTCAAACAATTTATTTGAAAACGCCAAGAGCATATATTTCCGCAATTGCAGAAATGAAGGATAATTCGGTACCATGGCATCTTTATCAAATTGTAAACGACGAGTTACTAATTCAATAGGTGAATTTATATACACATTAAGACAGCCAAAAAAGTACTCACCCCTCTCAAGTGGACGTAGATTATAAGTTATTTTCTTTTGCTGGTGCTTATTGAGGACTGTTTCTATCTCAAAATCACGTTTTTGGTACTGAAACGGTAACTCATCAATTAAGGTTAATGAGGTCTTAAAATTATAGTTGTTAGTCAGTCCTATAAGGATAGGATTGTCATCTCCGTTACTCAATTTTTCTGGTAAAGAACGTTGTACATCAATACCTTTTTGCTTGTATAGTAATATAAAATCTAGGACTATAAGACCTAATACTATAAAAAACAGCATTTTAACGATAGGGAAGAGACCTGGAAATTGATAGGATAGAATATAAAGCCCCACTAGAACTGAAGCCACTATAAAAAACCTGAATGTTAAATATGTCTGTCTAAAAAGTTGTTTCACTATCTCGGTATCTCAATGGTTTCAAGAATTTGATCAACTACCTTATGGACAGTAAAAGCTTCCATTTCGCGCTCAGGAGTCAATACTAACCTATGTTCTAAAACTGCTTTTGTACAACGTTTTATATCGTCTGGTGTCACAAAATCCCTTCCGTTAATTGCGGCATTGGCTTTGGATGCATTGAGAATTGCCAATGATGCTCTAGGAGATGCACCCAAATATAAGTTAGCATTGGTACGTGTATTATGTACTATGGATGCAATATAATTTAGTAAGTTATCTTCAACAACAACTTGCTTAATGAGATTTTGATAGGTTATAATACTATCGGAATTTAAAACAGAACTAATGGTTCCGAAGTCCATAACATCTTGCCTCTGATGATTGTCTAGCAAAATTTGAACTTCATTTTCAAGTGACGGGTAGTCCACGTTAATTTTAAACAAAAAACGATCTAACTGTGCTTCTGGCAATCGATAGGTACCTTCTTGTTCAATGGGGTTTTGAGTAGCAAACACTAAGAACGGTAAATCCATTTTGTATTTGGTGCCATCCATCGTTATTTGACGCTCAGCCATAACCTCAAATAAGGCAGCTTGGGTTTTAGCTGGTGCCCGGTTAATCTCGTCTATAAGAACGATGTTAGAAAATACAGGTCCTTTCTTATATTCAAATTCATTTGTTTTTACATTAAAAATAGAGGTGCCAAGTATATCACTAGGCATTAAATCTGGTGTAAATTGAATACGATTAAAATCGACATCCAATGTTTTAGCAAGAATTTTAGCTGTAATGGTTTTTGCAACTCCAGGGACACCTTCAATTAAGGCATGTCCGTTGGTAAGAATGGATATGATGAGTAGTTCAACCATTTCTTCTTGCCCCACAATAAACTTTGCAATCTCATTTTTTATTTGGGATACACTTTCCTGTAGAGGCTTTAAATCTAATCTACTTTTAAAATCGTTAGATTCGGTTTCTTGTGACTCGTTAGCTGGGTTACTTGTTTTACCCTCAGGTTCCAAATTATCTTTATATTCTTCCATTATTTGGTTTTGTTTGTGAATTTTTCAATTTTTTTATTAAGTGCAATCAAATCTTTTTCAGAATGAAAAGATTTAGCTTTTAGTTGTTCAATATAATCTATTAGAGCTGTTGACTCTTCAATTGTATTCCCAGATTTACTGGCTAATTTTTTTACAAACGAACTATTGAGTACGTCTGTATTCAAGTAAAATTTTGTGCGTATTAGTTCTAAAAAGTATTTGATTTTTTTCGCTATAATATTAGTGTAGTCACCAGATTGATAGTATAACTCTCCTATGGTTTGGGTAAATTCTACGGTAGAATTTTCTAAAGGTTCTACCACGGGAATAATACGTTGTGTACGCTTACCCCTAAAAATCACAAACAGCAAAAGTGTAAAAACACTTGTGTAAAATGCCCATTTTAAGGCCGTACTCTTAAGAATATAACGTAATGGACTAGAAATAACTTTGCGCCCAGACTTGTAATAATTATCCCATATAATCTGTTGCTTTGGTAAAAAAGAAAGAACCGTTGCGGCATAATCTTCTTTAGTGTCTAGCAGATGGTAATTGGTAAATGCAAAAGGGTTGGTATGTATGTAAAATGCACCATTATTTTCTCCAAAATTTATCTTGACAAAATTTGGCTCCTTTTCTACGTCGTCTTCATAAGACATGGTGCCAATAATTGTTGTGTTAAGCGTATCGACCGAAGTCAGAAAACTATTTTCAATAACATCACTAAAGATGTATGTTTTTTCCTTTAAGTTGGGACTAGTAAAAGAATGGACGGATGGTTTTCTAAAAAATTCATCGTAGCCATTATAGGCCGATATATTTAAAGTGTCTCTTAGCTCTCCATAAAGTACTTTGGTACTTATAAACACAGAGTTTCCTCTATCTACAAAATCTAAGATGGCGTCAGCATCTTCTGGTGTAGGACTAATGTAATTGTTGATGAGGACTAAAGTCGAAGCACTTAATGTGTCAATACGATTTCCAAAAAATTCATAGGCAGTTTTATTGCTCGTTATAATTGGCTTTGTGGAAAATGTTTCTAATTCATTAAATAACACATAACACCCTAAAGGAATTTTGTCAGTAGATGAGTATGAATCTCGCCAATTTATAGCTTTGGGTTTTGTTACCTCGGCTATCATCATTAACAAAATGACACCAGCTATAACATATAGTGCTATTTTAGATTTTTTATCCATTGAAATTCGAAGATATTAAATGGTCAAAATCTTTTTTATTCTTATCATAATCAGATTGATTAATGAAGAACTCTCCATACCAAACATAATCGTAGATGTAAGAAACACGCTTAAAAAGTGTCTTTACATTTTCATTTTTTATTTCATTTATATAGTCTAAGTTGGTTTTGTCATAATGCCAATCTATAGTGTTCCTTTGAGAAAGTACTTTGAGCGATTTTAAATAAAGATAGCGTGTTGCTAAACGATAATCATTTGCCTTTAATGCTTTTTTAATCAATTTATCAAAATTGATGTCGGCTATATTCTCTTCCACATAATTAAACCCATCTATTTTTTTTGTTTCTGTTTTAAACACTGAGCTTATGGAATTCTGGATTAGAAACTTGGCTAGTAAGTAAAGAACTCCCAAGCCTAAAATGCCATATATAATATACTCTAGAGTTTGATAATCAATATAATCTATATCAAATCCAAATAAATCCTGAAGCCACCCAAAAAACTTCCTAAGCACTTGTTGAACAAGATTTACTCCACCAGAGTCATTAATGGAATAGTTAAACTCATCACCAGAATAACGTTCCGAAATATTTTCTTTAAAACGGGTGATCTCTATGTTTGAAGAGTCTTTTTTTACCGATTCTTGAGCGTAAATTGTAATCGCACCAAAAAAGGAAAGTAAGGAGGTTATATGTTTTTGAAAGGTACTATTCATTTACACCAATCTGATCAATTTTATGTTGTAAATACACATTGTATTTGTTTTCGTAAAGGTTATAATACAATACGCCATAGGCTACTTGGGATAATGCCTGAGTGTAAATAAATGACAATAAAAACATGGCAAACCCAAAAGTAAAAACCAAGGTTGCGAATGTGCTGCCAATGAGATCCACATTGCTCTCAGCAGAAAAATAAAGATAAAAACCTAATATAAATCCAGGTATGGCGAGTATAAGCGCTGTTATCATAAGGTTTAAAATGCCTATTACCAGTCCAAATAAAATAACGCGCCAAAAATTGGAAAATGTAAAGTTAAAACCTTCTGAAATGGCATCGCCAAACCCTTTATTGTCCGAAAATATAGACATAAAAGTAAGGCCAAAAACAGCTGAAAGTGTAAAGCTTAGTCCATATTGGACAATCATCCCTAGTAAAGGAATAAAAGAGACCAAAAGAGAAATTATAATATAAACCACATATACAACAACACCTAAAAGGACGAATACCACAATGGTGCCTATATTTTGTTTTATTTGTTGCCAGATTGGTTTCGATTCTACTTGTCCTTGGGTTTTTACGTACTGTGAGACATAAGCACTTGAAAAACTGTAATTAATCAACGATGTTATAAATACAATAAGAAAAAGAATTATAGCTCCAGAAATAAAATAGCTTTCGGTAGCTATATTGTTTCCCATACCAAATCTAAAATCCCGACTTGCTAGCCCCATAAAACCAGTAACTAACAGGTAAGCTGCTATAAGTGTAAGTACAATACTAATAGCATTATATCTTACATATAGATTAGTGTATTTCTTAAAATTATACTTTAAAAAAAGGAAGTAGTTACTTATAATGTCTCCGAAACTGCTTCGGTTTCTAAATTCTATATATTTTTCTGTCACGCTAATTGTAATTTGGGGATGTTTTGTTGTATAGACTTATTTAAGGCTATTGGATAAAAAATGTAATAGTAAACAATTATAAAAAGAGATAAAAATATAATTCCGTAGGCTAGAAGATTTGGCATTTGCTCACCATAACGTGTTATAAACCCTTCTATAAACCCAGCTATTATAAAAAACGGTATGGTGCTCACTACAATTTTAAGCCCATCTTTAGCACCTTTCATAAAGGCCACTCTACGAGAGTACGTTTTAGGAAACAAGAAGCTATTTCCCATTACCAAACCTGCACAGCCCGCTATAACTATAACAGAAATTTCAATAGTACCATGTAACCATACTGTCGAGGTTTTTTCAAGTATGCCGTAATTGTAAAAAAATGTGATAAATGCACCTAACATTATACCATTACTAAACAAAATATAGATGGTTCCAATACTAAAAAAGATGCCGAACGCAAATGCAATAATGGCAACTCTTATGTTGTTTATAGTTATGCCCAAAAAAGACCCAATGTTGCTTCCACTTTTATAAACGGCCATAGGTTCGCCGTTCTCAATATTTTCTAGTGTCATATTCACATAGCCATCACCTAGGATTAATCTAACAAAAGAATCATCATTTAAAGTAGATACTGCTCCAATAATTACCGCACTCATAAAGATTAAAAAAGTGTAAAGTAGTGTCTTATGATATTGTCGAAAAAACAACGGAAACTCATCTCTCCAAAATGAAATGATTTTATTTTTAGATTCTTTTTTGGTAATGTAAATTTTTTGATGCGCCTGTGATGCTAACGAATTAAGGTACAACAAGGTCTTACTATCAGGGTAGTAGGTCTGTGCGTAGGCTAAATCGTTGGTGAGTTGTATATAATATGATGCTAGATCATCGGGACTTATTTTTACATTATTATCTAATGCTTTTTCAAATACAATCCATTTTTCCTTATTTTGCCTCACAAATGAAGCTTCGCGCATATATCCAATTTTAATTTAAACGAATATACAGTTCCATGGGGAAATTAGCAATTAACACTGCTCAAAATGTCAATTTAGATTACAAGCTTATCGGTCTGGGAGAGCGTATGGTAGCTTTTTTAATTGATGGTATCATTCTACTGACATATATGACCATAATGGAAAACCTTATGGAAATATCAAAAGTTTTTGATGGAGCTGATAGTTGGACACAAACAGGATTTTTAGGTCTGTTTTATTTGCCGGCATTTTTTTATTCCCTGATTTGCCATATTATTTTCGATGGTAGAACCATAGGGAAAATGATTATGAAAATAAAAGTTGTTCGTCTCGATGGAGCTCCTACGCAATGGTATAATTTATTGGTGCGTTGGATGTTAAGGATAGTTGATATTTGGCTTTTCTTTTCGTCCATTGGTATTTTAAGTATTCTTCTTTCAGATAAAAAGCAACGTGTTGGTGATTCTGCAGCTGGGACAGTTGTGATAAGTAACAAGAAGAAACACAAAATAACAAGTACTATTTTAGAGGATATTAATGATGATTATCAGCCCGTTTTTAGTAATGTAACACAGCTTTCAGATAAGGATATACGTATTGTAAAGGAGGCCTTCTTAATTTCAAAGCGAAATTCGGATTACAAGACCTTGACCGTTTTGAGAAAAAAAATAGCTTCAATTCTTCAGGTTGAATCCAATTTATATGACATAGAGTTTATTGATACCATTTTAAAGGACTATAACTACTATACCCAAAACATGTAAGCAGAGAACCATATTCACGGTGTGAATTTGTGTGAATCGCTTACACTGAGCCTGTCAAAGTGCTCTCGATGTGACCAAGGAAAGAAAAAAATAAATTACGATGTCACTTCGAGTAACCTCAGTGACCAAAGAGAATAACAAATAAGAATTAGAAATGTTTTTTCATATTGTTGATATTTTAGGAACCATAGCTTTTGCAATTTCGGGCGTACTCGTGGCTATGGATAAACGCATGGATGCCTTTGGGGTGTTGATTATAGCATTTGTTACGGCAGTAGGCGGAGGTACTTTACGTGATGTTATGATTGGTTTAGAACCTGTATCCTGGATGCGAAATATGACCTTTGTTTACGTTATTATTGGTTCAGCAATATTTGCGGTTATATTCAGACGAAGAATAAGTTATTTAAGAACCTCTCTTTTTTTATTCGATACCATTGGGATAGCGCTTTATACAGTAGTTGGTATTGAAAAAGGAATTGTGGCAGGGCTTCATCCTATAATCTGTATTGCATTGGGGACAATGACAGCCTGCTTTGGTGGTGTTATACGAGATATTTTATGTAACGAAATCCCTGTGATTTTTAGAAAGGAAATTTATGCTACGGCTTGTATTTTAGGCGGATTGACATACTTTTTATTACTTCAATTTTTAGAAGACACCAATTTTGTGTTTGTTATCGCTGGTGGGATAGTTATTGTTACTCGACTTTTAGCGGTGAAGTTTAAAATTTCTTTACCAAGTTTATATAAGAATGAAGAAGGTTCTAAACGTTGATATCTTCTTCAATTATTTTTAGCAACTCACGTATATAATCAACCAAATTTCTATGCTTTTCTGCTAATAAACTATTGTTCATCATGGCTAATTTTAATCCATTTTGAAACGTTTGATTATTGTGCTGCCATTGCGAATCTTCAATTAGTTTTTGATACTTACTCTCTGGTATATCTTTAGATGAAAGCCTGTTGAGCAAACCATACTTTGATTCAGTAATATCGAAAAACCCAAGTGCGCTCGTATTTTTAATATTGATATCATAGAGGTATTCTTCATATTCTCTACGCATGTGATGTTCTCCAGAGGCGACTTGTGCATAAAGCTTATCTAATTCTAGCAACCCATTTTTAATTGAATCGTTTTTTATGAGACTAAGATTCCCAGAACTAAGAAGCTCTTTAAATGTGTTATTGTTTGGGACGAATTCAAACCAGATAAAGACCGTCTCGTATTTATTAGTATAGTTTTCTACATCTTGAATAGTCGTTGGTAGATCGGAGTTAAGCAAAAAGGAGGAGGCCTCAGCTTTTCCAAAATGAATTGCTCTGAATTCTTCTGCGTTTTCAACTTCATTTATCAGGTCTGCCTTCAAATTTTTTAAGTAGCTGACTTCCATTGCGCGTTCTTTCCGAGCTTCATTCCAATTATTAATTTGTAATGCGATTAATATGCCTATAACAACTAGGATGATTTCACCAATAGCGTATTTGAAGTATTTCCCAGTTTTATTTTCACTCATTAATTTATATCGTATTTTTCTGAAGAATTTTATCATCTATGAATGGAAGGTTATTATTTAAAGCCTATATATTCAAATATAGGTAATTTAATTATTTGAAAATCAGAAGTAAAACTAGGGGTTACTCTATAATCTCAGCCTTCCAGATATACACGTTTTTTAATGGCCATTCTCCCTCATCAGTTGGTACAGCTGCAATTTTATCTACTGTATCCATTCCGTCAATAACACGTCCAAAAATGGTGTAATCACCATCTAAATGATGTGTACCCCCGGGTTTTTGAACAATAAAAAACTGATATGGTGAAGCCATTTTATAGGGGTTTAAAATATCACCACTTGGAGTGGACAAAACGCCTCGGTCGTGTGTAAAACCGTGTCTCGTGTCTTTTGGGAGTAAATAACGCCCTATCTTTCGTCGTTTTTTTGTGACCTTATAGTCATCGCTACTGCCACCTTGTATCACAAAGTTATTCACCACCCGGTAAAACTGGGTGCCGTCAAAATACCCTTGTTTTACCAAAAAGATAAAATTAGCGCGGTGGAACTTGGTTTCTTCAAACAACTCTATATCAATGGTCCCAAAATCGGTAGTCAGTCTCACTTTTGTTTCAGGATGTTCCTTTTCGTATTCCAAAAAAAAGTCCATAGCGTTATCATCCGTCAATTTTGGATACTTCCGTTTTTGGGCAACTTTCTTCTTTGTTTCTTTTTTTTCAACAACTGCCGTCGTATCTTTTTTTGAAGATTCTGTTTGTTTTGAAGTTTGTTTATCTTCACAATTCAAAAATAATAGCAGTAATACAATACAGGTATATCTCATAAATGGTTTTTAGTACATTTTTAGAATCTTTGGTAAAGTTAAAAAATAAAGACCTTTTAGGTGAATTTGCTCACGCCAAAATGTCTCCGCCATATCGCCTAAAGTTGGCAGAACAAATGGCACAAAAACGTAAAACAGCCAAACATGCCGCTGTTATGGCTTTGTTTTATCCAGATCAGCATCAAAAGACTTATCTCGTTTTAATTCTTAGAAAAACGTATAAGGGTGTACATTCCGCACAAGTGGGCTTCCCTGGTGGTAAGGTAGAAAATGGAGATATAGATTTAAAGCATACAGCCTTGAGGGAGACCGAAGAGGAAATCAATGTTGACATTAATGCTGTTACAGTTGTTAAGGAGATGTCTCCACTTTATATTCCACCAAGTAATTTTATAGTCCACCCATTTATTGGCTATGTTGGGTCTCGGCCAAACTTTATAAAAGAAGAAGCCGAAGTTGAGGCCATAATTGAGGTTGCCCTAGATGATTTTTTGGATGAATCCAATGTAAAACAAACTAAAGTGGCAACAAGCTATAAGGTTGATATTGAGGTGCCAGCTTTTTATCTCAACGGTTATATTGTTTGGGGAGCCACGGCAATGATGCTAAGTGAATTAAAACTCCTATTGAATGAGGTCAGGTAAACTAGGGTTATTTCTTACATTTGTAGTCTAACCGTTAATATTACTATGGGATTATTTAAGAAAAATCCTTTTGGACATATACTTTTTATTAAAAAATGGCTCATTAGAATATTGGGCCTTTTTACGCATCGTCGATTTAGAGGTTTTAACGAGCTACAAATTGAAGGTTCTGAAATCATAAAAAATTTACCAGACACCAATGTACTATTCATCTCTAATCACCAAACCTATTTTGCCGATGTAATTGCTATGTTTCATGTGTTTAACGCAAGCCTCAGTGGACGCTTAGACAATATAAAGAATGTAGGGTATCTCTGGAACCCCAAGTTGAATATTTATTACGTTGCTGCTAAGGAAACCATGAAGTCTGGATTAATACCAAAAATATTTGCCTATACAGGATCAATAAGTATTGAGCGTACATGGAGGGCACAAGGAAAGGATGTTAAGCGACAGGTGAAAATGAGCGATATTACTGCCATTAAAAAGGCCTTGGATGATGGTTGGGTCATTACATTTCCACAAGGGACAACAACACCATTTAAGCCGATTAGAAAAGGAACAGCACATATTATTAAACATTATAAGCCTACCGTAGTCCCTATAGTTATTGATGGTTTTAGACGCTCATTTGATAAGAAGGGCTTGCGCGTAAAGAAGAAGAATATCTATCAATCCTTTGAAATAAAAGAACCGCTAGAGATTGATTATGAAAACGAATCAATTCCTGAAATTGTCGAAAAAATAGAATATGCTATAGAGCAACATCCTTCTTTCTTAAAGGTGATTCCCCAAGAAGAAATAATGGAGGCAGAGCGATTAAATAAAGAACTTAGGGATTGGTAAAGCCATTTTAGAACTACTCATCATAGTCTTCTATTTTTCGCAACTCGGCATAATTCTTATTCAATCGTTTTATTAAAATACCGTAGATTAATTTGTAAAATAACCAAATTAATAAAAGGAATATTCCTGTAGTAGCAGTAATTATACCTACTAAAACAACCAATTGCATATTACTGAATTCAGCTATTTTTTCAGCCATTTCAGGGTGGTCCTGTAAGGTTAAATAGAAACTTACCGGAATACTGATAAATGCAATTGTTAAGTTATAGAGTACATAATATTTAATGATCTTTCGAGTTTTTAAGATGCTCTCCATTAGTTTTTTTGCGTTGTCCGTAACGGAAATGGAGGTGTAGGATTTCCATAGTAAATAGACAAATAGCAAGATAATGACATAACCCATTATAGTTAGGGTGAGGTAGATGGAGCTATGCATCATTTCTTCCATTTGCGCTCTCATTTTGTCAGAGAGTATTGCAGGAAGGGTGTTTACCAATATCCAAAAGACAAGCTCAGCAATACTGATGTAAAACAGGGTTTTAACAATAGACGAGGACTTTTTATGACTCATTTTATAGATGTCCTTGTCGCTGTAGGATTGAAACTTCTCATTAGAAGTCTGCCAATCTCGTTTTAATAATTCTAATTCATCCATAAGTCTACGGATTAATGATTTTCTTTAATTTCTTTTTTACCCGGTTCATTTTTACCCGAGCATTGACTTCACTAATACCTAGTGTTTCACTAATTTCTCTATAATCTTTATCTTCCAAATAGAGAAAAACCAAAGCTTTCTCAATATCATTCAGTTGTTGTACCGCTTTGTACATTACCTTTAGTTGTTGCTCTTCCGTATCATCGTATTCCTCTGCCTTTATCTTAAATTGTAAGGCATCAAAGTCCGAAGTTTTAACCCTGCGCTTGGATTTTCTATATAAAGTAATGGCAGTATTTAACCCCACACGATACATCCAAGTACTGAATTTTGAATCCCCTCTAAACTTTGGGTAGGCTCGCCATAGCTGTATAGTTATTTCTTGAAACAGATCATTATGGGCATCTTGGTTATTGGTATAAAGTCTACAGACTTTATGGACAATATTTTGATTCTCCTTGAGCTGTTCTATAAAGCTATGTTCAAGTTCCTTGTTCAATAGTTGCGTTAGTTAGTTTAGTCAATCAATAGGTATATAAAGAAGGACAATTGTTACAGTATTTTCTTAAAGAATTAATTAATGATTCAAAAATATACAATTCGGAAATGAAATTATACAGTTCAGAACATTAGAATTTTTATGCCAGTTTGTTTTATGGTGATTTGTACCATCAATTACAAAAAACAAACCATCATGAAATCTCTTATAACTCTAATAAGTTTTCTCTTCATAGTCAGTATTCAAGCACAAACTCTGGTATACGGAACTGTTGTCAATCAAAAAAGCGAACCTATTCCTGGTGCTAATGTGTACTTAGAAGGGACTTATGATGGAGACACAACTGATGAATTTGGAAAGTTTAGTTTTGAAACTTCAGAAGTTGGTGTTCAGAAATTGGTGATTTCATTCTTATCCTATGAAACTAAAGCCATAGAGGACGATGTAAAAGCAATGTCCAAAATCATCATAAAACTAAAAGATGATGTCGATACTCTAGATACTGTAGTTATATCTGCAGGAACGTTTGAAGCCAATGATAATAGTAAGGTTTCTGTCTTAAACTCTTTAGACGTTGTGACTACAGCCAGTGCTTTAGGCGATGTTTTTGGAGCTTTACAAACCTTACCAGGAACGTCTACAAATGCTGAAGATGGACGCTTGTTTGTAAGAGGCGGAAACGCTGATGAAACACAGATATTTATTGATGGTACTCGTGTATTTACACCGTATTCGCCAACAACAAATAATACACCGACACGTGGGCGCTATTCCCCATTTTTGTTCGATGGTATTACCTTTTCTACAGGCGGGTATTCGGCAGAGTATGGTCAGGCATTATCTAGTGTGTTGCTTTTAAATACTATTGACGAACCAGATCAGGACAAAACAGATATTGGGATAATGACGGTAGGGGCAACGCTTGGTAATACGCAAAAATGGGAAAAGTCTTCCTTAAGTGTTAATGCCAGCTACATCAACTTAGCACCTTATTTAGTGGCTTTTGAAGACAGAAACGATTGGAAAAAACCATTTGAAAGCGCTCAAGGCGAAGCGGTTTACAGATTAAAAACCAACTCTGGATTATTGAAGTTTTACAGTGCTTTTGATACAGCTAATTTTGAATTGACCCAAGACGATATTAATCAAGCAGATGGCTTTCAGTTTAAATTGAATAACAATAATTTCTACACAAATACCTCTTATCATGGCGTTTTAGGTAATGGTTGGGCAATATCCACAGGAATGAGCTACACCATTGCAAATTCAAAACTCGGAGTTGAAGAGGCTAAGATTACCGATAATGAAAATTCAGCCCACTTTAAATTAAAATTTAAAAAGCGATTTAGCAGTCGGTTTAAACTCAACTTTGGCTCAGAATATTTCGCTACTGATTTTACAGAACGTTTTCAAGAAGATGATATAGATACCAAATATGGTTTTAATAATAATATTTGGGCAGGCTTTGTGGAATCGGATATTATTTTTTCAAGGTCTTTAGCATTAAAACTAGGGGTAAGAGCCGATTATAGTTCTATTTTTAAGTCCACCGAGATAGCGCCAAGAGCATCTTTGGCTTACAAGACGTCTAAGAATGGCCAATTGTCTGTGGCTTATGGGCAATTCTATCAGAATCCATCTTCAGAGGTTTTAAAATTCACGAATGATTTAAAAGCTCAGAACACATCTCATTATATTTTAAACTATCAATATGTCAATAATGGGAAAATATTTAGAGCTGAAGGCTATAGAAAGGAGTATAGCAACTTGATGAAGTTTTCTGGTAGTTTTCCAAATTTTGAAAGTGAATTTAATGCAAATGGTGATGGATATGCTCAAGGCTTAGATTTGTTTTGGCGCGACAATACCGGTATTAAAAATATGGACTATTGGGTAAGCTATTCATTCTTGGATACAGAAAGAGACCATAGAAATTTTGAAAACGCTGCAACACCAAACTTTGCAACCAAGCATAATTTGTCTGTAGTAGGGAAGTATTGGGTAGAAGACTGGAAAAGCCAAATAGGGTTCTCGTACACGTTCGGTTCTGGCCGTCCCTACGATAATCCAAATACAGAAGCCTTTTTAGCGGAGCGCACTAAAAGCTTCAATAGTCTAAGCCTTAATTGGGCGTACTTAATCGATCAGCAAAAGATTTTATATTTCTCTGTAAATAATGTGCTTGGCTTTAAAAACATCAATGGCTACCAATATGCCAATACGCCAGATATGAATGGGGAATTTAATCGTAGAGCTTTAGTACCAGCGGCAGATCAGTTTTTCTTTGTAGGCTTCTTTTGGACGATTAGTGAAAAAGGTACGGATAATCAGTTGGATAATTTGTAATATAAAAGTTTAGTGAAACAAGATTAGGTGTTCAGTAAATAAGTTGTAATAATAATTATGGCTACATAAAAGATTCGTCCATAAATAGTCATTTGTTCGGCTTGTTTAATTTTTAAATCATAACCATATCTTCTAAACCTTTTAATCTCAGACTCATTGAAATCATTTTTTCTTTTTTTAATCACTCCAAAAAAAGGAAACGGAAGAAAAAAGAATAATAAGATTTCAGAATTTGTTAATGGGATAGATTTAAGATGTTCTGAATTTTTTTGATCTTCATTCATTAAAAATGATTCACTTCCACTTAATATTACAGCCCATGCTTGGCTTTTGGTCCTTGTTTATGTCTGTGCCTTCAATCAAAGCATTCATAGCCGCGCGCAAATCTTTCCCGGTTACGGGGATATCATTTCCTGGTCTAGAGTCATCCAATTGCCCCGTATACACCAATTCTAAATTCTCATCAAACAAAAAGAAATCTGGTGTACAAGCTGCGTCATAGGCTTTTGCCACATCTTGTGTTTGATCGTATAGATAAGGAAAGATGAAATCATTTTCTATGGCATTTTCTTTCATTTTATTTGGAGCATCCTGAGGGTAATTTTCTACATCATTACTTGAGATAGCAATACAGGTTATACCCTTACTAATATAATCTTTTGCCAATTGAGACAGCTCAGCGTTAACATGTTTTACAAAAGGGCAATGGTTACAGATAAACATAATTAATGTACCCTTTTGACCTTTAAGCGTTTCTAAACTCTTTTGTTTATCATCGACGGTATCAACTAAATTAAAATCGGGTGCTTTTGTGCCTAAAGGGAGCATATTTGAAGGTGTTAGTGCCATTATTTTTTGTTATTTTTAGTGTTTGAAAAATGTTCTAATAGTCTAAGTTTTGTCACCTTGAGAATTGCTATAAAACAAATATACTTTGTTTGAAAGTAGCTTGTGAAACAAGTCGAAAGGTCTTAAAATTATTTTTGTAAAGGTCTCGACTGCCAGCCCGACTTGGTTCTGGCGGGTGCTCGACCTGACAATAAAATTATAATATGGATAAGATAATAACATTCGATGACTTTACAAAAGTCGATTTACGTGTAGGCACCATTATTGATGTTCAGGATTTCCCGAAATCGCGTAACCCATCATACCAGTTAAAAGTTGATTTTGGTGACCTAGGCATCAAAAAGTCGAGCGCACAAATCACAACGCTATACACTAAAGAACAATTGCTCAATAGACAAGTTGTGGCCGTGGTTAACTTTCCCAAAAAGCAAATCGCCAATTTTATGAGCGAGTGCTTAGTCATGGGAGCAGTAAAGGAGGACGATGTGTTTTTACTCGGCCCAGAGACTAAAGTTAAAAATGGAACAACTGTTAACTAATTTATGCGACTGAGGCTGAATACTGCTAACTGAATACTGCCTACTAAAAAACTGCCAACTAAATCTAAAGTTCTTCCCTAAAGAAAATAGCATTTAATAATAGTCGGTTGGTGCCGTACCAAAACGCTCTAAAGTTAGTATTGTCCGTAAACGCAACAATAGAGCCTCTTCCCATACCATCTATTTTTAAAGGTACAGTCGTCGCTAAACTATCTAAATTTGGTTTAGAGATATAACCGCTTAATAATGGGTTTTTAGTATACTGAATGGGGTTATCGTAACTGTTTTTACTTGGCTTCATAAACAAAGTTGTATTTCTGAACATCGGTAAACGATCATTCTTTAACCCGAAATTAATAGGGTGGGAGCGATCTATTTTTGTTTCAAAAATGGCTCCACCAATGACTTGTGCTCCTCTAAAATCACCACGTTCTTCAAACGAAATATTTTCAGCTTTAAGTTCTGAAGATTTAAAATCAATCTTCATCAGTTTTCTATTGTTTAAAAAGCGAAGTGCGTTTCTGTAGGCAATTAAGGTGCCTCCACCTTGAATCCAACCTTGTAGTTTTTTGGTTTGCCCTTCATCTAATGGCGAATAACTATTCACCATAATAATGGTATTGTATCTGCTGAGGTCTGCTCTATTAAAATTTTTAGTGTCTAATTTTGTGACCAACACGTCATAGCGTGTATCTAATAAATGCCAAATTTCACCAGCGTCATAAGAGGTCATTCCGTCACCAACAAGTAGTGCGATTTTAGGCAATTCTAAAGACCTGAAATTATTACTTCCTAAATCAATGCCATTATTAAGCCCTGTTGAAACAGCATCGACCGAAACATGACTTTCCTTTGCCAAATCCTGTAAAAGTGCATATAATTCGGATGGTGATAAGTCTTGGTTTTTAGCTGGAATCATTATTGTCCCATAGTCATAATTCTTGCCATTTGCAGAGAATTGTTTCATGCTCATTTTGGCACGGATACCTTTTTGCAGTAGTTTGTAAACCAACTTAGGAGCATAATACTCGTGCCATTCCATTAAGTATGCATAGTCGCTTTTAGCGGCTACTTTTCCTTCTAATAGTTTTAAGTCTTCAACTTTAGCACCTGCATTTGCAGTTGTAGTTTCTGTATAGTCAACATTAAATGCTAAAGGAAAAGCCCATGCAGAAATATCATAAAATAAGCTATCCTGAAAGGTGGTACGCTTCTCGAACATAGCATTTATCAAACGTGTGTTATTCTGATTTTTAGGAACAACGTAGGCATGATTTTTTGTGTAACGTTTTCCGTTTAACGTCACGTCATCTTTTAGCTCATGAAAGGTAATTTGATGGCGCTCTAAGATTTCTGCTAAGTGAAACGTTTTTCCAGCATCTTTTTCATCTCCAAAAACAATGGCTTTATTCCCTTGTTTAGCCCCTTCAGATCGCGCATTTTTAAAGAAGTTTTGCTGATAATCAAGAATTTCTTCCCGCATAGCATTTGCTGCTTCTAAAGTTGAAAGTGCTGCTGTAAATTGATTTCGTATCGTGAAAGGAAAGGTTAGTAACCCATTATCACTTTCTTGCACATGGCCACGAGAACTGGCTTGTTCAAACAAAATACCGATACTTCCATTAATGTCTGGGAACGTAGAGCCTTTTCCATAATAGAAATCATCAAAACTTTCTTCAGAATAATACAAAGAGCCAATTTTATCTAATGCCTTGGCATGGTATGTCGCAATGCCTTTTGTCAATTCCTGATTTAATTTTGGAGTCAAAGGGTGGGTTCTAGACGGAATCCCAGGTTGAAAGAAAAAGGAACTGTTGGTTCCCATTTCATGATGGTCTGTCAAAATATTTGGCATCCAATCATGAAAGGTTTTAATACGCGCTCTAGACTCAGGTAGCTGCACTGGCAACCAATCCCTGTTCATGTCAAACCAATAATGATTTGTACGTCCACCTGGCCAAACCTCACTATATTCTCTGTCATTAGGGTCTGGATTTAAGTTTTGACCTCTGTTGGTGTTGGCCCAATAGGCAAAGCGTTGTAATCCATCTGGATTAAACGAAGGATCAAAAAGAATTACTGTATTCTTAAGCATCTCATCAATCTTAGGGCCTTGTGCTGCCGCTAAATAATAGGCTGCTGCCAAGCCGGCATTAGCACCACTTGGCTCGTTTCCATGGATGGAAAACCCTTGATATACTACAATTGGTCTATCCGTTGATGTCACCGATGTTGTAGCTTCGATATGTGCTGCTTTTATGGCTTCTAGATTGCTGTGGTTTTCTGGCGATGTAATGGTCAATAGCAAAAGCGGTCTGTCCTCAAAGGTTTTGCCTCTATCTTCAATCGTAATACGATCCGAAGCTTTCGCCAGAGCTTTCATGTATTCTGCTAATTTATCATGTGTGATATGCCATTCGCCAACTTCGTGACCTATAACACTTTTTGGTGTGGGAATATTTGGATTGTACTCAACATCGGTTGGTAAGTAATACGAAAGATCTACATCGGATTGTGAAAAAAGTGTAGAAACTGATAATAGGAAAACAAGAAGAACACGAAGTTTAATCATTGGTGGTTAGTTTAAATTGTTTTTGAATTATCTCAAAAATAAAAAATCCACTACGAAGCGTAGTGGATTTCTAAATATTTAACAGCTAATTAAGTTTTAGATGTCTTCAAACTTTACATCTGTAAAGGCTTCAGCACTATCTAAATCAGAATCTTCTTTAGTTTTACCTTCTGCTGCCTGAAAAGAATCATCTTCCTTTTTAAAATCTTTTTGATGACGTTCGCTAATGACTTCTTCTCCTTTTTCTGAAATGATATAATCTGTCATCTCTTGAACAAGCTCATTAAACTCAGCAAAATCCTCTTTATATAAATAGATTTTATGTTTTTTGTAATGGAACGACCCATCAGCATTTGTAAATTTTTTACTCTCAGTAATCGTTAAATAATAATCTCCAGCTTTAGTGGATCTCACATCAAAGAAATATGTACGTCTCCCTGCTCGTAATACTTTCGAATAAATTTCTTCTTTATCCATCATTCCGTTATCACTCATAATTAAATATCAATTTTTTATACGCATCCAAAAATCTAAAAAAAATGTATAGTAACCAACAATTTATGAAATTTCTTTTTCGGCGAGTTGTTTAAGATATAAGTCCTTATAGTAACCCTCAGTGTTTATAAGGGTTGTATGAGATCCGCGTTGGGTGATTTGTCCATCTTCGAGTATGATGATATGATCTGCATTTTTTACCGAAGACACCCTATGGCTTACTATTACAGAGGTCTTTTCCTTGGAAAGCTTGTTGAGGTTTTTTAGAATCTTTTCTTCAGTTTCCGTATCTACAGCAGACAAGCAATCGTCGAATAGCAATATTTGTGGGTTTTTTATAATGGCACGTGCAATGGAAATACGTTGCTTTTGTCCACCGGATAATGTTATCCCTCTTTCGCCCAATACGGTATCATAACCGTTTTTAAAACCGATAATGTTTTTATGCACCTTAGCATCTTGCGCTGCTTCTATGACATCGGTTTCACTTGCGTCCTCTTTCCCAAATCGGATGTTGTTTTTTATGGTGTCCGAAAACAAAAAGGCGTCCTGTGGTACATAACCTATACTTTCTCTCAGGCTATCTAAATTGACTTCAGTTATAGGGATACCATCAATTAAAATGTCTCCCTTTTCAATATCGTAAAGTCTCCCGATAAGATCTAATATTGTGGATTTTCCTGAACCTGTTTTTCCTAAAATGGCCAATGTTTCTCCAGCTTTAATGTCAAAACTTACATTTTTTAAGGCTTGAATATTGGTATCTGGATATACAAATGACACATTCTTAAAACTAATATTCCCAGTGATAGGTGTTGGTTCGTTTCTGGTATTTGTAATGTCTGGGGGTGTTTCCAAAAATTCATTGATTCTTTTCTGGGAAGCTTCAGCCTGCTGCACCAAGTTGGTCACCCAACCAATTACGGCAACTGGCCATGTTAGCATATTTACATAAATTAAAAACTCAGCAATGGTACCGATGTCTTCAATTTTGCCCTCCATATAGAGTGTACCACCAATGTATGCTACTATAATAGTACTTAAACCTATAATTAAAATCATTAATGGAAAGAACAATGCCTGAATTTTAGCCAGGTCAATTTGTTTTTGCCTGTTTTCCAAAGAAAGGGTTTCAAAATTATCGTTAGTCCTTGGTTCAATACCATAAGATTTTATGACCGAAATCCCACTAAAATGTTCTTGCGTGAAGGCAGATAAAGTTGAAAGTGATTCTTGCACAATTCGACTTCGTTTATTTATAATTTGTGAAATCTTGTAAATAAAAATAGATAGTACAGGAAGCGGAAGAATTGTATATAGGGTCAATTCAACAGAACGACTGAACATATAAATGAGGGCAACTACAAAAAGAGTAACGGTATTGATACTGTACATTATTGCTGGGCCTGCATACATCCTCACTTTACCAACATCTTCACTTATTCGGTTCATTAAATCACCTGTACGATTAGACTTGTAAAACTCTAAGGACAGGATTTGATAATGCTTATAGACCTCATTCTTAAGATCATATTCAATAAATCGAGATACATTTATTATGGTCTGTCGCATTAAAAAGGTGAAAATACCTGCTAAAATTGCTGCCCCAACGAGATATAAAATATTGAGCATCAATTCTTGTTGAAACACCTCTTCTGTAATGGTGCCATTTAATTTATCTGAAACTACGTTGATAGACGCTCCAATAAGACGAGGAGTAAAAAGAGCAAAAATTTTGGCAACAACAGTAATAAAAATACCGACAATTAGTCGATATCTGTATTTGTAAAAATATTTATTGAGATGTTTGAGTGCCTTCATTCAAAAAAGTTGGTAACGCAAAACTATTATCATAATCCTATTTTATAGTTAATATTTTGCTAATGCTTCATTATTAATTTATTTTTGCACGCTGTTTTTAAGAACTTTTCAAACAGTATTAATTTTTAAATTATGGTAACAGAAGTAATTCCTGCAGAGGATTTAAAAAAAGTTGATCCTGTTTTCGGTCAAATTTCTTTTGACGATCACGAGCAAATTGTGTTTTGCAACGACAAAGATACTGGATTACGAGCAATTATTGGAATTCACAGTACAGTATTGGGACCTGCCTTAGGCGGTACACGTATGTGGTCTTATGCCAATGAGTGGGAAGCTTTAAATGATGTATTGCGACTTTCTAGAGGCATGACTTTTAAATCTGCGATAACAGGTCTAAATCTTGGTGGTGGTAAAGCGGTAATTATCGGAGATGCCAAAACCCAAAAAACACCTGAGTTGATGAAACGCTTTGGGGAGTTTGTACATTCTCTAAGTGGAAAATACATTACTGCTGAAGATGTTGGTATGAAAACTGAAGATATGGACTTGGTACGTGAGGTGACTCCTTACGTTACTGGAATTTCTGAAAGTAAAGGTGGTGCAGGTAATCCATCCCCAATAACGGCTTATGGAGTGTTTATGGGAATGAAGGCAGCAGCAAAATATAAATTTGGATCAGATATTTTAGAGGACAAATCAGTTTATGTACAGGGCATTGGTAATGTAGGAGAAGGGTTGGTAGAACACTTGGTCAATGAAGGAGCACAAGTAACCATTAGCGATATCAGTCAAGATCGTTTAGAGGAGGTGCGTTCTAAGTATGGTGTTACTATTTACGGAGGAAATGATATTTACAGCGAGCCTATGGATATTTACGCACCTTGTGCTTTAGGTGCGACGATTAATGATAATACTATTCATAAGCTAAAAGCTAAGATTATAGCTGGCGCAGCCAATAATCAATTAGAAAATGAGAATGTGCACGGTCCTATTTTGCAAGAAAGAGGAATTGTTTATGCACCTGATTTTTTAATCAACGCTGGTGGAATTATTAATGTTTACGCTGAATTAGAAAACTATGACCGTCAAGAAATTATGCGTAAAACGGAGAATATCTACAATACCACACTTGAGATTTTGGACAACGCCAAAGCCAATAAAATAACGACACATGCTGCAGCTCTTAACATTGCAAAAGAGCGTATTGCTACTCGCAAACGAGAAAACATCAAATAATTTTTTTGCGAAATAATTAATGGTATTTTTGCAAGGTGAAAACGGAATGGTTTTCACCTTTTTAATATTTATTAAAATAACAACAAAAGTTCTTACACATGCTAAATAGAAGACATATCCGTATTAAAGTTATGCAAGCCTTATTTGCTTATAAGGGTACGGAAAGTGATGATTTTTCAAAAGACGAAAAATTTCTTTTTCATAGTATCGATAGCATGTTAGATCTTTATTTTTCAATAATGGCACTTCTTGTAGAAGTTCAGAAGAAAGCCAATACACGTCTCGAAAAATCCCAAAAAAAACTATTGGCAACAGCCGAGGACATCAATCCAAACAGAAAGTTTGCTGATAATGTTGTATTAGAATTTATTAGTAGTAACGAACAGTTAAAGACTATCATTTCTAAAAGAAAACTCAATTTCTGGGATATGGATTTTGAATATGTCGATATTGTATTGAAAGAGATTCAGGATAGTGAGATCTATTCAGATTACATGAGCAAGGGACCTTCAACCCTAAAGGAAGATAAAGATTTTATGATAGATGTTTACACTGAAATCATTGCCCCGAACGAAAAATTGTACGATTATTTTGAAGATAAGCGATTGACCTGGGCAGATGACCTTCCTGTTGTAAACACCTTAATTATTAAGTTGTTTAGGAAACTTAAATTAACGAAGCCCGACTCATTTTTAATTCCAGAATTGTACAAGGACGAAGATGATAAAAAATTTGCTTCAGAATTATTTAGAAAGACACTTTTAAATCAATCCCAATTCTATGATGAAATTGCACAAAAAACGACCAATTGGGATGCAGAACGCTTGGCCAGTTTAGACGGTGTGTTGATGCAAATGGCATTATGCGAATTTCAGAAATTCCCATCTATTCCTGTAAAAGTGACCATAAATGAATACCTAGAAATAGCAAAGGAGTATTCCACACCAAAAAGTAGCACTTTTATCAACGGTATCTTAGATAAGACGGTTAAAGAGTACCAAAAAGCAAATAAACATAATAAAGTGGGGAGAGGATTGATGTAAGTCTCTATAGCTTAGGGTACTGTTTTCAACGGATATTACTGTTAAGACATCCTTAAAAGTTTCAATTCGTGTAAATAATTACTACATTTAGCCCCTGATACAAAAAATCTACTTATTAATTTATAAAGTTAAAGCAATGAAAAAAGTAATTTTAGGACTTGGTGCCTTATGTATGGTTGCATTTACATCTTGTAAAGATGATGCGGCAAGTAAAGTAAAATCTGAAAATGTAGCTGTAGCTGCAGAGAGAGATGCAAATGCTGGAGATTTTCCTGCAATTTCATTTGACAAAACAGAGCACGATTTCGGTACTATCGAAAACGGAACTCCTGTAAGTACAGTATTTCAATATACCAATACTGGTAATACGATGTTAGTTGTTAGTGATATTAAGAGTACATGTGGTTGTACAGTACCTAAGGATTACACTAGTCAAGTAGCACCAGGTGAAACAGGTCAGTTTACAGTTGAGTTTAATGGTAAAGGTAATGGTAACAAAGTGTCTAAAACCATTACTATGACTACTAATACGGCTAAAGGTAATGAGCAAGTTAAGATTTCAGCTTTTGTTGAGGCTGATCCTAACGCTGCTAAGCCAGCTGCCAATACTGCAACAAGCGGACAGTCTATTATGACAACGCAACAAACAAGTACTCAACCAGGGCACGAAGGTCATAACCACCAATAAAAACCATTAAATGGGAGATTTAAGTTCACTATTGCCATTTGTGGCTATGTTTGCTGTTGTTTATTTTTTTATGATTGCACCTCAAATGAAGCGTGCAAAAAAAGAAAAGAAGTTTGCAGCAGAGTTAAAACGTGGTGACCGTGTCATTACCAAAAGTGGTATGCATGGTAAAGTAGCAGATTTAAACGATAAGGATAACAGTTGTGTCATCGAGACATTAGCTGGTAAAATTAAGTTTGATCGTTCTGCTATTTCAATGGAGATGAGCAATAAACTAAATGCACCAGCAAAATAATTGCCTGCATTTTAAAGCATAAGAAAGCCGCTTCAATTTTGAAGTGGCTTTTTGATTTTTAGCAGTTCTTGTATTTATCATGAAGTCCTTTTCCCTCTAAAATCATTGGTGTTATCTTTTCTAATCGAGATAGTTTTGTAGCCTCTCGCTTAGCAGTTTGGATATGCTCACAATACTCTCTTTGCTTGGAAGGTGTCAATCCATTAAACGCTTCGTTAAGTTTTGTGTTTTTGTTTAATGCAGACTTCAATTCCTCTGGTATCACTACCTTTTTTGTGTTTCGTTGCGGTTTAATTTCCTTACCTGCTTTTTGATTTTCAATAGCTTCTTTGACGTAAGCCAAAACTGCATTTTCATTGATGTGACCAAAACTTTCAAAACGCATTTGTCGTAAGGCTTTGGTTTTTCCTTCTTGGGCGTTGACCAATAAATTATGCTCGTCCTTAAGAAAGACACCATTAAAGAACCACACGCCAAAATGCTGCTTAAATGCACCGAGACCTACAACATTTTTACCAGATAGATCATAAACTGGAGCTCCCCATTTAATGGACTCGTTGAGCTCTGTTTTAAGGATGATATCACGTAGCAATTCCAATTCCTTTTGCCAGTGCTTATTTTTTTCGATATAATCTTCTACGGAGGATACTTTTTTCATATCAATAGGTTTTACTTCTCTAAGAGTCTTTTCCAGTCGGATTCCGCTGCTAAGTAGGCAAAAGAAAATTTGTTGCCGTTCTCCAATAGACGTTTATAGTTTTCCTTTGCTTTAAGCGTGTCTTGTTTTTCAAACAAATACCAATTGCCAAGGCCATAGCTTAGAACATCACTAGAGGAGGTGCCGATAAGGTCTGTATTAAGACTATCCTTATTAATCGTGCCCTTAAAAAGCAAACACATGGTATGGTAACTCATGTTTTCAATAATATCCATATCTGAGGTTATATTTTCAATGGCTGTATTAGCCGCTTCTTCGTTACCCAGCCTTCGATTAATCATATACTGCCAATAGCCACCAGACACTAAGTTGTCTGGGTATTTCTCAGTGATCGATCTGTTGTTGTAGGCCTTTAGAGCATTTTTTATGTCACCTTTTAAATAATACGCCAATCCTAAGTGATACCATATATTACCGTGTAACGTACTCAACGGAATATTTCTGGAGTTTGGTAATCCATCGGGCTCAACGTTATCTTGCTTCCCTTCAATTAGAGTGACTGCTTTCTCAAAATCAGCAATGGCTTTGTCGTATTGTCTCGTTGAAATATAACGATGTCCTCGATGGCGATAGAGCTGAGGTTCTGTAGGGTGTAACTCAATGCCTTTAGAATAAATTGAAATAGCGTCTTTAAAATAACCTAAATATGCAGTTCTCCTACCAAACCAAATTATTGAATCTATGTTCTGTGGATTGCTTTCATAAGCTTTCTTTGCTGCTTGATAATTTTTAAAGGCTTGATTTTCTTCTAACTCAGGGCTGTATATACTGTCTCCCATAAGGGTGACCGCTTCAACTTGCTTACTTAATTCAAAATCAACTTGCTTTACTTCCTTGTTTTTACAAGAACAAACTATTACTGCTAAAAGCGGGAGTATTTTGTATAACTTCATATTGGTTAATTTTTGTGCTTCTCAGCTGTCAACTCTGCAATTTTACAAATGACCTCTACAGCCTTTTCCATGCTTTCAACGGGGACATATTCATATCTACCATGGAAGTTGTGTCCACCTGCAAATATATTAGGACAAGGTAATCCCATATAAGAGAGTTGAGAGCCATCTGTGCCACCTCTAATCGGTTTTATTATCGGAGTAATATCGATAGCTTTCATTGCGTCTTCAGCGATATCCACAATATGCATTACAGGCTCTACTTTCTCCTTCATATTAAAATATTGATCTTTGATTTCAATATCAAAAACTTCAGCTTCAAACTTGGTATTTAAATCAAAAACCACTTTTTCCATAAGGGCTTTTCGAGCTTCAAATTTATCTTTATCGTGATCTCTGATGATATATTTCAATATGGTTTTTTCTACTTTTCCCTCCATATCGTGCAAATGGAAAAATCCTTCATAGCCCTCTGTGTGTTCTGGTGTTTCTAGTGGAGGTAAAGCATTAATAAATTCTGCGGCATAATACATTGAATTCACCAGTTTACCTTTGGCATAACCGGGATGTACAATTTTTCCTTTTACAGTTATGACTGCACTAGCAGCATTAAAGTTTTCAAATTCTAATTCGCCAACTTGGCTACCATCCATCGTATAGGCCCAATCCGCACCAAACTTTTGGACATTGAACTTATGAGCACCTCGACCAATTTCCTCATCGGGAGTAAAACCTACTTTTATGGTGCCGTGTTTAATTTCTGGGTGCTTAATGAGATATTCCATAGCCGTTACAATTTCTGTAATACCAGCCTTGTCATCAGCTCCTAAAAGGGTTGTACCGTCAGTAGTGATTAGTGTTTGACCCTTGTATTGCAAAAGGTCTTCAAAATAATCGGGTGAGAGTACAATATCCAATCCTCTATTTAGAATAATATCCTTTCCGTCATAATTTTCTACAATTTGCGGATTGACATTGGCTCCAGTAAAATCCGGACTCGTATCAAAATGCGAAATAAACCCAATGGTTGGTACCTCATAGTCCACATTGCTGGGTAAAGTTGCCATGATATAGGCATTGTCATCAATGCTGACATTGCTCATTCCGATAGCATTGAGCTCATCGACTAACTTATGAGCCAATACCCATTGTTTTGCCGTACTTGGAGTTGTTGTAGAGTTTGGGTCTGATTCTGTATCTATTTTTATATAAGAGATAAAGCGCTCTATTATTTTTTTCATGTTGATTTTTAAACTGAAGAGATTTGTTAATTCTTCTTTCAAAAATACATAAATAATGCTGTATTCAGAATGATTTACACTCTGAATGATTAGGAAAAATGGGCATTAGTTGGTCTATAAATTACTGCTTAAATGTAAAAACAGGCCTCTCTGCACTGCTTACTAAATCTTCTGAAATACTGCCTTCAAAGAAATGGCTTAAACCAGTTCTACCGTGGGTTACCATGGCAATGGCACTGGCATCAATGCCTTCGGCATGGCTTAACACACCGTCTTCAACGCTATAGTCGGAAATGTAAACGACCTTGTCCTTAAGGTGTTCAAGATCTGCAGATTTTAAAAATGTATTGACCTTTTCTTTTCTTGCTGGGGTTCTTAAAAATCCAGTTCCGGGCAGATTAACATGTAAAAGATGAATATCGCTGCCCAATTCAGACAACAATTTTACAGCTTTCTTGGTAGCTGCAATGCTTTCAGTTTCAAAATTAAGTGCCAAAACGATTGATTTAAAATTAACGTTTTCTAATCGTGATTTAACCACCAAAACAGGGGTGTCACTATAGCGAATAATTTTCTCGGTATTAGAACCTGTAAAAAAGCTAAAATCGACATTTTCTCCACGTGATCCCATAATAATTAAATCGGCATTGATGTCTTTGGCAACTTCATCAACTTCCTTTAACACTTTATGGTGTTTTATCATTGGCTTTACAGAGATGCCTTCTAGAAAAGGCTTGTCCAAAAATGCGTTAAACTTTTTATTAGCCAACATAAACATAAATGCGGTTTCTTCACTTTTATCTGAATTTGTTGCGGTAAAGATAGACTCTGATAGCTCTAACATGTGCATCACAATCAATTCAGAATTGTGTTTTTTTGCCAATGCTGCAGCAACTTCTAATGAGTATTCTGAATGCTTAGAAAAATCGACGGGTAGGATAATACGTTTCATAATAGACTGGTTTTATAGACTTAAAGATAGCGAAAAAGTTTGGGCTTTGGATAAATCTTGTGTTCATAGCGGCTTTTTAATATGGATTTTTAGTGGTATTTTTGTCGAAGAAAATAAGCCCATGTACAAACAGATCGTAAGGCCTCTATTATTTTGTTTCGATCCCGAAAAAGTCCACCATTTTACATTCTCCTTAATTAAGGATCTTTCTAAGATTCCTGGTGTATCTGGTCTTTTTAGAACTTTATATGTTGTCGAAAATCCTAAATTAGAAAGAAATTTATTTGGACTGACGTTTAATAATCCAGTCGGGTTAGCTGCTGGGTTCGATAAAAATGCTGTGTTGTATAATGAATTAGCCAATTTTGGGTTTGGATTTATAGAAATAGGAACAGTAACTCCAAAAGGTCAGGTAGGAAACCCAAAGAAAAGACTGTTTAGATTAAAGGATGATAAGGGTATTATTAATAGAATGGGCTTTAATAATGAAGGCCTTGAGGCAGCAATTACTCAACTTAAGAAGAATCAAGGAAAAGTTATTATAGGAGGAAACATTGGTAAGAACACGGCAACTAGACCTGAAGATTATACTAAAGATTATCTTGAATGTTTTAATGCACTTCATCCTTATGTTGATTATTTTGTACTGAATGTCAGTTGCCCAAATGTAGATAGCCATGCCAAATTGAACGATAAGGACTATTTGGTGGAACTCATTGGTGAGGTTCAAAAGGCTAATCATAGCTTTGAAGTGCAAAGACCAATTCTTTTAAAAATAGCACCAGATTTAAATGACACCCAACTTGACGAGATAATAGAGTTAGTCATAGAGACTAATTTAGAAGGCGTTATTGCAAGCAATACATCTACAGACCGAAATGATCTAAAAACACCCGATAAGCGATTAAAGGAAATAGGTAATGGTGGATTGAGCGGACAACCCATAAAATCTAAATCGACGAGGGTCATAAAATATTTGTCAGATAAAAGTAATAAGGCGTTCCCGATTATTGGAGTAGGAGGGATTCATTCCGCTGAAGACGCTCTAGAAAAATTAGAGGCAGGTGCAGATTTGTTGCAAGTCTATACTGGATTTATCTATGAAGGCCCTCGACTGATAAAATCCATCAATACCGCTATTTTAGCTCAAAAGGACTCCTAAGTTTTGAATTACGAAATCATTTTCTTGTTTATTACGGCTACTGCTGCCTTGGCTATCTCGCCTGGACCAGATAATATCTACGTTTTAGTACAAAGTATTACTAACGGTAGAGCCTATGGTTTGGCAACGGTTAGTGGTTTAATAACAGGTTGTATTATACATACTACGCTTTTGGCTTTTGGTGTTTCGGCCATTATTTCAAATAATGAGAATTTATTTTTAGGAATTAAAATACTTGGAGCCATATACCTGTTATTCCTAGCTTACAAGGTTTATACTTCTGATGGTAGTATTGATATTGGAGATACTGCAGCGCCCAAAAAAAGCTTAAAGCAGTTATTTGTTCAAGGGTTTTTTATGAATGTGCTGAATCCAAAAGTCACCATTTTCTTCTTGGCATTTTTTCCAGGGTTTTTGTTTAGTGAAACCCTAAGCACGGTTTGGCAGTTTTATATTTTGGGTGGTGTTTTTATGTTGGTGTCTTTTATCATTTTTTCGGTGATTGCGATTTTAGCAGGAAGTATTAAAGAGCGGTTATTACGTCATAAAAACTCAGGAATGGTTTTTAAATGGCTTCAGATTACTGTCTTTGTGGGTATAGCGATTTTTATTCTCTTACCATAGTTGTCGTTATGAATTACTCTTGGTAAACCCTATCTTTGAAAAAATGAAAGCACCTATAAAAATTATTGAATGTCCAAGAGATGCCATGCAGGGTATTAAGGATTTTATTCCTACTGAAAAAAAGGTGCAATACATTCAGTCCTTGCTCCGTGTTGGTTTTGATACCATTGATTTTGGCAGTTTTGTCTCTCCTAAAGCCATTCCACAAATGGTAGACACTGCAGAGGTCCTAGCTCAGTTAGATTTGAGTAAAACCGAAAGTAAATTACTAGCAATCATTGCTAATGTAAGAGGGGCAAATGATGCAGCACAACATTCTGAGATAGATTATTTAGGGTTTCCATTTTCTATTTCAGAAAACTTTCAGATGCGTAATACGCATAAAACTATTGAGCAATCTGTAGTGACGCTTTCAGAAATTTTGGAGATAGCCAACAAAAGTGGTAAAGAAGTCGTGGTTTATATTTCTATGGGGTTCGGAAATCCGTATGGGGATCCGTGGAATGTTGAGATAGTTGGAGAGTGGACAGAACGACTGGCAAAAATGGGTGTTAAAATTTTGTCTTTAAGTGATACCATAGGAAGCTCAGACCCAGAAACCATAGATTATTTATTTTCAAACTTAATTCCCAAATATCCCAATATAGAATTTGGGGCTCACTTGCATACAACTCCAACGACTTGGTTCGAAAAAGTTGATGCTGCATATAAAGCAGGGTGTCATCGTTTTGATGGAGCCATTCAGGGATTTGGGGGTTGCCCTATGGCAAAAGATGAATTGACGGGTAATATGCCCACCGAGAAATTATTGTCATATTTCACGCAACATAAAGCACAGAATCTCAACGCCATGTCTTTTGAGAGTGCTTATAATGAGGCTACTAAAATCTTTTCTACATACCATTAAATCATGGTAAAATATTGATATTCAGTAATTAAAAAGTTTATTTAAATTTAATCTAAATAAATTTTGGTAATTTCTCTTTCAATCTTATTTTTGCATAAATTATTTGTAACAAGTCTAAATAAGAATAACAAAACAACCAAAAATGAAGAGAATTGCCTTAAATTTATTTATCCTCAGTACTATTTTTACATCATGTACAAAAGATGATGACAATACACTTTCTGAACCTCAAGTTGAAGCTCCAGCTACCTATCAATTTCAAAGAAATGGAAGCTCAACGGTAAGTTACAGTGGCCAAACCACTAGAATACAAATGGGGGCAGAATTTTTAAGCGCGCTGACTGACAATACAAAAGCTGAAGCTGAGTTAGATGGGATGTTTACCAATACCGGAAACTACTTTTCTACTACCGAATTAAATGAATCTACCAAAAATATTAGAAGTAAAACGGCTGCTTCTAGTGACTATTTTTCAGCAAATACAACGACAGCTAACGAAATTAAAGCCCAATTTGATGGCTACATAGAAAGCCAAGTAAGCGAGGTATTCCCAAATTGGGGAACAATTGCTACGGCTGGTAATGCAGGGCAATTGCAAGAAGCTGGTGGGTCTGTCCGTTACGTTAGCGGCAAGGGATTAGAGTACAATCAGGCGATAAACAAAGGGTTAATAGGAGCTTTAATGGTAGATCAAATGCTGAACAATTATTTAAGTACCTCTGTTTTAGATGCTGGTACCAATAGAGCTGATAACGATGCTGATAGTGTAGCAGAAGGGAAAAACTATACGACTATGGAGCACAAATGGGATGAAGCATTTGGTTACTTATATGGTACAGACGATCCGTTGGCACCTCAATTGAACCAAGATGGCTTTTTAAATAAATACCTTTCTCGTGTAGAAAATGACGAGGATTTTGCTGGGATTGCTCAAGAGATCTACGATGCTTTTAAATTAGGAAGAGCTGCAATTGTAGAAAAAAACTATGAAGTAAGGGATGCCCAAGCAGAAATTATAAGAGAAAGAGTTTCAGAAATAATCGGAATAAGAGCTGTCTATTACTTACAGTCTGTAAAGTCCGTTTTAGGAACTGATAATGCAAGTGCTTTTCACGATTTATCAGAAGGCTTTGGTTTTGTAATGAGCTTACAATTTACTAGAGAGCCTGGGACTAATGAGCCTTACTTTACAAAGGCAGAAGTTGATGCGTATTTAGCACAATTAATGGCTGGTAATGGCTTCTGGGATGTTACACCAACAACTTTAGATACTATATCTCAAGATATTGCTGCCAGATTTAACTTTACGGTTGAGCAGGCTAGCAGTTAAGACTATAAACCATTAAAGCATAAGCTTCATTAGGTTGCAAGCTTATGCTTATTTATCTTTGCAGCCGAAAAAGAAAAAATTTAATTTTATGTTTAAAAAAGTATTTTTTTTAATAATTATTGTAGCTGTCGCAATCGCTTGTACTTCTTCGGATGATAGTGATACTGGCAATACTGATAATTTTGACAGAACAGCATTATTGACCAATTACGCGGACAATATTATCATTCCTGCTTTAGAGAATTTTCAATCCAAACAATCAAATTTAGATGTTGCGCTTGATAATTTTATTAATGATACTAATCAAGCCAATCTGGATGCATTGAGTGTCGCCTGGTTAGAGGGTTATAAAGCTTGGCAGTATATCGAGATGTTTAATATTGGTATAGCGGAGACACAGTCTATTGATACAAGTGGTTTTGTAGTTGTATATAATAGGTACCCTGTTACTGTTTCAGACATTCAGTCAGGTGCTGCAACTGGTAGTTACGATTTAAACGCTACTGAGTATTATGATGCACAAGGGTTTCCAGCGTTAGATTTTTTAATTCACGGTATAGCGGATTCTGACTCAACACCTTTAGATAAGTTTACCACTAACACCAATGCTAATGGTTATGTTGATTATATGTCTAATGTGGTTTCTAAAATGAATGCGACTATAAATACTATAGTTAATGATTGGCAGGGTGCATATAGAGATGAATATATTAACAATACATCCTCAAGTGCGACGGGCTCTTTCAGTAAATTAGTCAATGATTATGTGTACTATTATGAAAAGGGACTAAGAGCCAATAAAATAGGCACACCTGCAGGTAACTTTTCTGCGGGTCAAACATTTCCTGATAAAGTAGAAGGGTTTTACAAAAATGACGTCTCGAGAGAATTGGCTCTTCTAGGATTAGAAGCTATTCAAAAAGTTTTTAATGGCCAGTCTTTGACAGGAACATCCACTTCGGGCGAAAGTTTTGCATCCTATTTGGATTATTTAGAGAATACACCATTGAAAAATGATATCAATGCACAGTTTCAAGCCGCAAGAGAAAAAATAACAACACTAAATACCAGTTTTAGCCAACAAGTTAATGAAGATAACACACAAATGACACAGGCTTATGATTTGTTGCAGCAAGCTGTTGTGTTGTTAAAAGTAGATATGGTCTCTTTGTTTAATGTGCAAGTTGACTTTGAAGATAGCGACGGAGATTAATTTTAAAGAATAGTAATTAAAGGATTCCTGTATTGGGAATCCTTTTTTTGTCCAATGAAAAGTAGCATATCATCATACATAAACACAAAAACATCTGCAGCACCATTAGCTGTGTTTAGGATTGGTTTTGGTATTATGATGCTGATAAGCATTATAAGATTTTGGTCTTATGGTTGGATTGAACGGTTTTATAGTCTTCCTAAATTTCATTTCAACTATTATGGATTTGAATGGATAAACCCTTTTGGTAACTATACTTACCTTTTATTTGTCATCTGTGGCGTAGCAGCATTTTTTGTGGCTTTAGGGTTAAAATACCGAATAGCTATTATCACCTTCTTTTTAAGTTTCACTTACATTGAGTTGATGGATAAAACCACGTATCTCAACCACTATTATTTTATAAGTGTCCTAAGTTTTTTAATGTGTTTTCTGCCTGCCAATGCTTATTATTCCATTGATAATTTAATTAATAAAAAGCAGTATTCGCAGATACCAAAATGGACAATTGACAGTATAAAATCACTAATTGCTGTGGTTTACGTTTATGCAGGTTTGGCAAAAATTAATAGTGACTGGTTGTTCAATGCTATGCCACTAAAAATATGGTTGCCTTCAAAATATGATCTACCATTTATAGGCGAAAGTTTTATGCAACAGCATTGGTTTCATGTAGCAATGAGCTGGTCTGGTATGTTATATGATTTGAGTATTCCATTTTTACTCTTATATCGTAAAACTAGGTGGTTTGCCTTTGCATTGGTCGTGTTTTTTCATGTGTTTACAAGAGTACTGTTTCCAATCGGTATGTTCCCGTATATAATGATTGTGTCGGCCTTAATATTTTTTGATGCCAATATTCACGAGGGTATTTTAAACCTGTTCCGAAAACTTTTCAAACCTTTGAAACCAAAATCAAAAATTTTAAAGGTTAAAACATTAAACGTTTCAAACCAAAAGATCATACTCTCAATTTTGATGGTATTTTTTGGCATTCAGTTACTTTTGCCATGGCGTTATACATTGTATCCGGGGGAATTATTTTGGACTGAAGAAGGCTATCGTTTTTCGTGGAGAGTTATGCTGATAGAAAAAACTGGGTATGCCGAATTTAAAGTTGTGGATGGTAAAACGGGTCATTCTTTTTTGGTGGACAATTCAGATTTTCTCACCCCTTTGCAAGAAAAGGAAATGAGCACACAACCCGATTTTATTTTACAATTTGCCCATTATTTAGAAGAGCATTTTAGGTCGCAGGGCCATCAAAATATCCAAATTTATGTAGATAGTTTTGTCGCATTAAATGGCAGACGAAGTCAACGCTACATTGATCCAAAAACAGACTTAACCAAACAAACGGAATCATTTAAACCCAAAAACTGGATTTTACCATTTAAGGATGAGATTAAAGGACTATAAATTATCATTGATTAAAAAACTGACGCTTAGATTTAGATTAACGTGTCTTCTGTTGTTTCTGTTTATTTTTATGGGATCAGCACAAAACAAAGTATCAGGTATTGTTACGAGTAAAGCTACACAGCAACTTTTAAACAGTGTTGAGGTTTATGATAAGGCCTCTGGCTTATTGACAAAAACCAATAGTGATGGCTATTATGAATTTTCAACAAAGGCAACAACACTAAATTTGGTGTTTTTTGCTTATGATTTTCAAATTGCTGAAACTGAAATTACAATTAATGACGATGTTGTCTTAAATCAGCAGCTCCAATTATTAGGTGAAGAATTAACAGCTGTGGAAATCACAGCAAGAAAAAGTAAAGTCTTTGAGTTAAGCCGACTTAGGGATGTTGAAGAAACTGCTATCTATGCAGGTAAAAAAACGGAAGTGGTATTGGTAGAGCAGTCCATGGCAAATCTAGCGACCAATAATGCACGACAAATTTACAGCCAAGTTGCAGGTCTAAATATTTATCAGAATGATGATGCCGGATTACAACTCAATATTGGCGGCCGTGGATTGGATCCAAACCGAACGGCAAATTTCAATACCAGACAAAATGGTTACGATATTAGTGCTGATGTTCTTGGTTATCCTGAGAGTTATTATTCGCCAGCATCAGAAGGTTTAAGGCAAATTGAAGTAGTGCGAGGTGCAGCGTCATTACAATATGGTACACAGTTTGGAGGGCTCGTTAATTTTGTAATGAAAGAACCCAATCCAAATAAACCGTTTGAGTTGATTACAAGGAATACCTTAGGCAGTTTTGGTTTATACACCAACTTTACGAGCGTGAGCGGCACTAAAAATAAGTGGAGCTACTATACGTTTTTCAACTATAAAAAAGGGGATGGGTTTAGACCAAACTCTGAGTTCGAATCTAAAAATATCTTTGCGCATATTGGGTATCAACTTTCAGAAAAAACAAAGCTTTCAGGTGAGTTGACATATCTTGATTATTTAGCGCAACAAGCGGGTGGTTTAACCGATAATCAGTTTAACCAAAACCCATATCAAAGTAACAGAGCACGTAATTGGTTTGAAGTCGATTGGTTGCTATACAACTTTAAGTTGGCACATCAGTTTTCAAACAAAACGACCTTTACATTTAATTTTTTTGGTTTAAATGCCACACGGAATGCTCTTGGTTTTAGAACTAACCGTGTAGACCAAGTTGACCCTGGTAATGAGCGTGATTTAATAAAAGGAGACTTTAATAATTATGGTTTTGAAGCTCGATTATTAAGTGACTATAAACTCTTTGATAAAGAAACGACATTTTTAATTGGAACTAAATTTTACGATGCAGATAATAGTCAACAACAGGGGCCAGGATCCGATGGTATTGGACCGGATTTTAAAATCAGGACTGACGAATATCCTAATTACCCTGACCAATCAGAATTTGATTTCCCAAATTTAAATGTAGCTGTTTTTGGCGAAAACATCTTTTATGTCAATGAGAAGTTTTCTATTACACCAGGCTTTAGGTTCGAATATATTAAAACCGAAAGTGATGGGTTTTACAAGCGTATAAATACTGATGCAGCTGGTAATGTTATTTTTGAAGAAACCGTAGAGGACAACCGTACGTTTGATCGTAATTTTGTGTTATTAGGTTTAGGTCTAAGTTATAAACCTTCAACTGCCTTAGAGATGTATGCTAACGCCTCTCAAAACTATAGGTCTGTAACTTTTACGGATATCAATATATCTAATCCAGCTTTTGCCATAAATCCCAATATAACAGATGAGGATGGTTATACATTGGATTTGGGTTTGCGGGGTAATTACAAAAGAGTTCTGTCTTATGATGTTGGAGCGTTCGCCTTATTTTATAACAATCGTATCGGTTTTATTCAAAAGGGCTTGGATGACGGTCGTGTGATAAGCGAACGAGGGAACGTTGGTGATGCCGTAATGTACGGAGTGGAATCGCTGTTTGATTTCAATTTGAAGAAGATTTTTAAAATGAATAATGATTTCAGTTTTAATTATTTTATAAACACATCATTCATTCAATCCGAGTACACAAATTCCCAGCAAAATAATGTCGAAGGTAATGAGGTGGAATTTGTGCCAGACCTTAATCTAAAAACAGGTTTAAGATTTGGTTTTAAAAATATTATGGCTAATGTGCAATACACGTATTTGGGTCGCCAATTTACTGATGCTACAAATTCGAAGGAATCAAACATCAGTGGTGTCATTGGTGAAATACCAGAATATGATGTTCTTGATTTTTCATTATCCTATAATTACAAAATGTTTAAGCTTGAAGCTGGTGTAAATAATGTCTTAGATAATGCGTACTTTACAAGGAGAGCAACAGGTTATCCAGGTCCTGGGATTATTCCATCTGCACCTCGTAATTTCTATACAACCTTACAAATCAAGTTTTAATTAAGGTATTGACATACAGTGATATACATATCTTGTTTTAAAGCAGTCTAAATATAAATATCTGTTTTTCAGATATTTATAATTTATTTAACATGAATATTTCTTATCTTTATGAGTAACCAAAATGAATTGTTATGTCGATTAGGATAGGAAATAGTTGTATAAACTGTGAAAATTTAAGCACAAATAAGCTATGTAAAGTACATGGGGTCAAAGTGGCAACAAATTACACATGTGATAGTTTTAATATGAAAGCTGCTTTAAAGAATGATCCAAACTGTGGTAACTGTGCACGTTATGAAACGACCACTTGTGCCAACCCACAAAAAGCAACACCAGGTATGTTGTGCTCACATTGGGCACCACAGAATGCACAAGCGTAAATAGAAAGTATATAAAACTTTAAAGACCAACAGAAATGTTGGTCTTTTTATTTTGTGGAACCCTACGTAGAAATTAATCTACTGACTTTAGAGATGAATGGATATTTGTCTTAGTAATTATGATAATTAGTTGTCTTTTTTGCTTTTTAAATTCAACAGAATAAATCAATTATTAGTCGTATCTTTGCATGCAATTATATTTTAATTGCCATGACTGCACACGAAAATAAAATACTAGGAGAAGGTCTTACATACGATGACGTACTTTTAGTACCGGCCTTTTCTGAAATTCTTCCTAGGGAAGTTAATATTCAAACAAAATTTACGAGAAACATCACCATAAATATCCCTGTGGTTTCAGCTGCTATGGATACGGTGACTGAGAGCAAAATGGCAATTGCCATGGCACGCGAAGGCGGCATTGGTGTTTTGCACAAAAACATGACCATTGAGCAACAAGCTGCAAAAGTTCGTCGTGTAAAACGTGCCGAGAGTGGTATGATTCTCGATCCCGTAACTTTAAGTCTTGATGCAACCGTTAGGGATGCCAAAAATAGTATGGCAGAATATAAGATTGGGGGTATTCCGATTGTTGATGATCAAGGAAGTCTTAAGGGTATAGTTACCAATCGCGATTTAAGATTTGAACACAACAATGACCGCCCAATAGTTGAAGTGATGACCAGTGAAAATCTGGTAACTGCCGCTGTTGGTACGTCTCTAAAGGATGCAGAGACCATTCTCCAAGAAAATAAGATTGAAAAATTATTGATAGTTGATGACAACTATAAATTAGTTGGACTCATTACATTTAGGGATATTACCAAGGTAACCCAAAAGCCTATTGCAAATAAGGATACTTATGGTCGATTACGTGTTGCTGCTGCTATTGGTGTTACTGGTGATGCTGTAGATAGGGCAGAAGCTTTGGTAAATGCTGGTGTTGATGCTGTTGTTATCGATACTGCTCATGGTCATACTAAAGGTGTGGTTATGGTCTTAAAAGACATTAAGAAAAAATTCCCAAAGTTAGAAGTTGTAGTAGGGAATATCGCTACAGGTGAAGCTGCAAAATATTTAGTAGAAGCTGGAGCAGATGCTGTAAAAGTCGGCATTGGTCCAGGCTCAATTTGTACAACGCGTGTTGTTGCAGGTGTTGGCTTTCCACAGTTTTCTGCAGTTTTGGAAGTAGCAGCTGCTATAAAAGGAACAGGCGTTCCGGTTATTGCTGATGGCGGCATTCGCTATACTGGTGACATCCCGAAGGCAATTGCTGCAGGTGCTGATACCGTAATGTTAGGCTCACTCTTAGCAGGGACAAAAGAAAGCCCTGGAGAAACTATTATTTATGAGGGGCGTAAATTTAAGTCTTATCGTGGTATGGGGTCAGTTGAAGCCATGAAACAAGGAAGTAAGGATCGTTACTTTCAAGATGTTGAGGACGATATTAAAAAACTGGTGCCAGAAGGGATTGTTGGACGTGTTCCTTATAAAGGAGAGTTATACGAAAGTATTCATCAATTTATCGGTGGTCTTAGAGCTGGTATGGGGTATTGCGGAGCAAAGGATATCGATACTTTAAAAGAATCTGGACGATTTGTAAAAATTACCAGTTCTGGTATTAATGAAAGCCACCCACATGATGTGACTATTACTAAGGAATCTCCGAATTATTCGCGATAAAACTGTATAGATCTATCGGTCATCTTATCTGTTAAAATCAAATAAAATAGTTTAGAGATTAATTAAGGGTGTCACCAATAACTTGACGTTCATATTCTTCTTCGTCAAAACTACCCATGGATTGCTGAATTTTACCATTTTCATCAAAAATCCAACGTTCAAAACCACTAAAATCAACTGTGTTTCCTGTGCCTCCAGGACCTGTATTTGTGCCTTTAAACCTCCAATGGTATTCTGTAGCATTTGACTTTACAACAAGACTATCCATTGTTAATTTCATATCAGGAAAAGCAGTCATAAATCCATTTGCAAATTCAGCTATTTGCGCTCTGCCAATTAAAGGATTGTTGTTATTAACAGTTAATGTCCCAGTTTCACTAAAAAAGTAGGCCACCAAATTCGGTTTTTTACTATTCCATGCATCAGTGTAGGCCATGCCAAAATCATAATACGTTTTTTCTACTTCGGATATAGTATTATCACTTTCTATAGATCTTTCACTAGAACTTTTAGGGTTGTTCTTACAGTTTATAAGACATAAAAAGAAACAAATAACTAAAACATATTTAGTTTTCATGAGTTCGTGTTTTTTCGGATTTTATCATAAGATGGTGACCGTAAGTTACTTAAATTTATGATGGGTACAATGTTCTTCTTATTGGTAAGTATTTAACCGTACTTGCAATAATGGTATATAAGAATTAATTACTTGACGAATTTTTAAATTCCTCAAGACAGGCATCTAAGGGCTTACCTTCAATATGAATACATTCGCAAAATGTTAATCCCGTCTCCTTATTATTTGCAGTATTTTCGAATTGCATGTTACAATCCTTCAATGAGTTTCTTGGCATTATGGGATGAGCAAAAACGAAGAAGACAACAACCAATACAGTGGTAGTTAAAACCCCTGTGAAGAAAAGAAACGGAAATTTATTGCTGTATTTTTTCGGCTTTATATATATGCCAAGATTAGAAAAGGACTTAAAAGGTAATATATATCTGAGTCGATCATAATTCCACACCAGTAAAAATAGGTTTGCCAGTACCATTAGGGGGGCAGTCATAAATGAACCATCAAAACGCAGTGCATACGAAAGTATCCAAATGTTTACGATTATTGGAAAGTACAGAAGCGCTCCTAAAGTGACGGTCCTTGGAATTAAAAGTAAGATAGCAGCAACCACCTGAGCGATACCGATAAAAGTGTAATAATACCCTGTGTGGTGAAGAGCTTCGAGATAAGAACCCATGGGGTGTATGACTGATAAGCCACTGGCAAATCTTTCGCCAACAATTTTCACCAAGCCAGCAACGATAAACGCATAGGCTAAGGAAACCCTACAAAAAATAGAGAATAGCCAATACCAGCGGTTGCCTTTAATCTTGATATAATGCTGTTCAAATTTGGAAAGAAGACTCAACTAAAATTACGAATTAGAAATTAGTCAAATTTAAGAGTTTTGAGCTTATCTTTACAAACCTAATGAAACATTACGATTTTATTATTTTGGGTGCTGGTGCCTCAGGTTTAATGACAGCCTACCGTATGGCTAATGATTCTTACTTTGATGGTACATCTATTTTGCTGATAGACAGATCTAAGGATAAAGGCAATGACCGCACATGGTCTTTTTGGGAAGAAGGTTCTGGTGAGTGGGATGATGTGGTTTACAAATCTTGGTCTTACATTTATTTTGGTAGTGAATGGTTTTCGGATACAATCCACGCAACGCCATACCTATACAAAACGATTCGCTCTCAGGATTTTTATAATAAAATTTGGACTGTATTAAAAAGCAAGCCTAATATTGAATTTATTGAAGATGATGTACTAAGTTTTTATGACAATGCTGATTCGGTAGTTATAAAAACGAAACATAAAGAGTACAAAGGAAAAAAACTCTTTAATAGTATTGTTGATTCGGAATACCTTCAGCAAAAAAAGTATCCTGTTCTCAATCAGCATTTTTTGGGTTGGTTTATAAAAACGGAAACAGATTGTTTTGATGATACCGTTGCGACTTTTATGGATTTCAACATTCCCCAAAACGGAAATACCCGATTTATGTATGTCTTGCCATTTAGTAAAAAAGAAGCCTTGTTTGAATACACGTTATTTTCAAAAGATCTTTTGAAGAAATCAGAATATGAAAAAGAAATTCAAGCGTATTTAAAAAGCAAGAGTATTGATAACTATACCATTACCGAAAAAGAATATGGTGTTATCCCAATGACAAGCTATAAATTCCACAAGCACAACACTAAAAACATTTTAAATATTGGGACTGCTGGTGGTTGGACAAAAGCCAGTACAGGCTTCACATTTATGAATACAAGTAAAAAAACTCAAAGCCTTATTTCATTTTTAAAAGACCAATCTGATTTAAGAAAGTTCCACAGGTCTTCAAAATATTGGTTTTATGATCTGATTTTTCTGGATGTTCTTGCTAGTGATAACAGTTTTGGAGCTAAGCTATTTTCAAGCTTATTTAAAAAATGCTCGATACATACGGTTTTTAGATTTTTAGATGAAACATCTAGCTTTAAACAAGATATAAAGGTTATTTCTTCTGTACCTCCAAAACGCTTTGTTCATGCTTTTTTTAGGCGGTTATTTCAAGGTTGGTAAAGTTGCCCACGATGAGGTTTAAGGTCATCCCTGATTTTTGGCATTTGTGGTTCATCCACTACCATAAATGCATAACTGTGCATGTCTGAAATTGTTTCAATTCCTGTTATTTCAATATCTAATTGATGGTGTTTAATGTAATCTTTTAAATGGATGACATGGTGCTTTGCCGTTTGTTCGGCAACAGGCCCTCTAAAATCCCAAATAAGTTTGAGTTTACGCATTAGCTACAGAGGTGCCATTTTCTACAAAATTCTTAAAATCAGTCATGTATTTTAACGATTGTTTTTTAAAAGCACTTGGCATTACCATTAGCATTATCCTCATAAAAAAGTTGGTAGGCAAAAACTCACTTTTTGAGACCCATTTGGTTTGCTGATCAGAGACTTCTTCAAAATAATTTTGTTGAATATTGTGCATGCCCTTGGCATTGTAAGTAGCGTGGAACTCCTCAGGGAAGTTGCGTTTTGTAATGGTTTCTACAAGTTCCATTTTTCGTTTGCCAAAATCATAAGTCAATTTCATTTTAGCTCCAAATTCACCTGGTGTTCCAGATAGATGTTCAGTTGAAACAAGTCCTGCTTGCCAATGTTTCATGTTTTCAACGGAGTCCATTTTTTCAATAACCTCTTTACGGGGCTTGTCAATGAGTATTTCGGTTGTGTATTGCATAGGTTGGTATTTTCTCGTAAGCTAAAGATAAAAAAAGCACCTGTATATACAGATGCTTTTTTTAGATTTTAGTTGTAGGTGCTATTTAATTAAGAACAATTTTCTTTGTGCTGCTTCTACCATTCATTTCTAGTCTAACTAGGTAAACGCCCTTTGACTGATTACTTAAATCAATAATTTTTGAACCTGATATTGTTGTTCTCAAAACGTTTTGTCCAATAATATTATAAATTCCAACATTAGTTTGAGAATCTACGCCTTCAATCTTCAATTGCTTGTTAGTGGTAAATAGGCTAATTGTATTGGTATTCAATTCTGGACTTGATAGAGTCTGAGAATACGTTTCTGACCCTGTAAATGTCAACGTACCGCCACCTAGATTTCCAGTATTTGGAAAGCCAGTACCATAGCCTTCGTCAGATGTAAATGCATTTCCTGCATTTAGGTAAACACCAACAAAATCAAAAGCGTCGCTAGAGGTTAACCCTAATTGCGCCCAAGTCACCTCAAAAGTAAAGACAGCATCTGTTGTATTAACTAGTGTCGAGTTTGCAGAAGCAACATATGGTAAGCCATTATCTCCAATTACACCTGTGTCAGGTATTTCCCAAATACCAGCGAAAGATGTATTTACTGCAATTGCATGAGTTGCTTCAAACCCAGCAGGGAAATTAATTGTTGTAGAGTTAGATGGGTCTGTGTTTGAGATGGCTCGTCTCAAGTCGTCTTGAGCATCACTGACATCCCCGTCAATTACTGTTCGTCCTGATGCACCAGTACTTATATATAAAACCAAAGCATCATTAAAATCTCCACCGCCTTTTGTAAGGGTAAAGGTAATTGTGGTTCCATCGTCATTGACTGAGAGTGTACTTGGTCCTATAACCCCACCAAAGCCAGTATTGCCATTACCAGAATAGTTAACCTGACCTAAACAGGATAGACCTAATAATAGTGTAAATAAAAAAAAGTAGTTTTTAACCATAATAATTTTAGTTTAGTGTTTTCCTAAAATTAAGAATTATTGCTTTATCTAGTTAAATAATATTCAACTACAACGTTTTCGTGTTAATAAAATGTTGAATATCAAATAAGGCGTATTTTTATTTAGGATTTCTATGGTAGACTAATTTATCAAAGTGAATAGTTTAACCTCACCTTGTAAAATAGTCTATTTGTATTATTTTTGATGCATTCAGAATAATAGGATTTATAAGCATTACTACCATGTAATTATTACTTATTTTAACCGTTCTTATAAGAATATTAATATAACCATGAAATTAAAATACGCTCTCTTATTTCTATCAGTTTTACAGCTGTCTTATGCGCAAAAGGAAGACAAAGTTTTGCTTACTGTTGGTGATGAATTCATTAAGGTGTCCGAATTTTTAAGGGTGTATAATAAAAACCTTGATTTGGTAAAGGACGAAAACCAAAAAGACCTTGAGAATTATCTCGATTTATTTATCAATTATAAATTAAAATTAGCAGAAGCTAAACGGTTGAGGTTAGATACCGTGCCCAAATATCAAAGAGAATTTGGCAACTATAAAAACCAACTGGTAAAAAATTATATTTCTGAAAACAAAGTGACCGACGCTTTAGTAGAAGAAGCTTATGACCGTATGAAATACGATGTTAAAGCTGTACATGTTTTAATTAAGGATAATCCAGACGCTCAAGATACACTTAAGGCCTACAATCAAATTTTAAAATATAGAGATCAATTAATTACTGAGGGTTTTGATGCTACCAAAAAAGCACTTCATGATGGAGCGAGCGTTTTTGTTGAGGACTTGGGGTATTTTTCAACCTTTAAAATGGTTTATGATTTTGAAACAGCTGCCTACAATACTAAAGTCGGTGAGGTGTCTCAACCATTTACCACTCAGTTTGGTTATCATGTAGTCAAAGTTTTAGATAAAAGACCTTCTCGTGGTACGGTAACCGTAGGGCATATCATGATATCTAATAAACAAACTGATAGTACCATTATCCCTAAAGAACGAGCAGAACTCATTTACAATAAATATACATCTGGGGAATCTTTTGACGCTCTGGCAAAGCAATTTTCTGATGATAAAAGTTCTGCGCGTAATGGCGGAAAGTTAGCCCCCTTTAAAAGTGGTCAACTAAGTTCGCCAGAATTTGAAGATGCCGCTTTTGCATTAGAAAACAGTGGAGATGTTTCTAAACCTATTAAGACACAATACGGATACCATATTATTAAGCTTATCGAAAAGAAGCCTATTCCTAGTTTTGAAGAGGTAAGATCAAATTTGGTAAGTCAGGTGCAAAGAGATTCTCGCTCAAAACTCATCAATAGTGCTATGGTGGATGAGTTGAGAAGCCGCTATAGTATAGAAGAAGATAAAAACGCAAAACCCTACTTTAAAACTATAATCACTCAAGATTATTTTATGGGTAAATTAGAACTCCCTCAGAACTTTAATGCCGACAAGTCACTAATAAATATCAATGGTGAAACCACTGCTTATAAAGATTTTATCAGCCATTTAAAAAGTGCGCAAAGACGTTACTATAATAAGCCCATTAGTATAAATACCCTTATCGAAAATGAATACAAGGTATTTATTGAAAACACAATTCTAGACTACAGAAAAGAGCATTTGGAGGAAGAGGATGAGGAGTTCGCTGAAATTTTAAAAGAATATAGGGATGGCTTATTGTTATTTGATTTAATGGAGAAAGAAATATGGAACAAAGCAGCAAAAGATACGACTGGTCTTAAGGACTATTACGACACGAATAAATCAAACTATATATCAAAAGAGAGTGTTGCTATTTTTATGGCTTCAACTCCAGATAAAGCTCAGGCAACTGCCGTAAGAGGATTGCTTAAATCTGGTAAGACAGAAGAAGAGATTAAAACGATAATTTCAAAAGACGGTAAAATAGAGGTTGTTTTCACCAAAGGGGTTTTTGAAAAATCAGACGAAAAATTTCCATCAGATTTTAAATTTGAACAAGGAGTGTCCGAGGTTTTAAATCATAATGAATCGTTTCATGTTATAAAAGTAAATGAGACCATTCCACAGAAAGTTAGACCTTTTGAAGAAATTAAAGGGGCTGTAATCAATGATTATCAAAACCATTTAGAAAAGCAATGGTTAGAGACATTAAGAAATCGCTATACAGTTAATGTCAATAAAAAAGTGTTTGAGAGTTTAAAATAATATGAAATATTTTACAGGAATTTTATGTTTTACTGTTTTGCTGGTTGCTTGCAACTCTGGTAATACAATTGACACAACTAATGCGATTGCTCGGGTCAATAATATGTATTTGTTTCCAGAGGATTTAGAAAGCATAGTTCCCGAAAATGCTAGTGAGGCCGATAGCCTAACCATAGTAAACAATTACATAAACAAGTGGGCAACACGTCAAATGCTATTAGAAAATGCATTGTTAAACTTACCGGAGAATAAGCAAAAAGAGTTTGAGCAACTGGTTAAAGAGTATAAAGTTGACCTCTATACCAAAGCTTATTTAGAAGCTCTTGTTTTAAAAAACATAGACACAAGTGTTACTTCTAATGAGGCTAATGAGTTTTATGAAATCAATAAGGAATCTTTTAAATTAAATGATGAGCTGTTAAAGTTAAGATATATCAGTTTGCCACAAAACGCCATTAACCTAGCAGAAGTAAAACAACGCTTTACACGCTATAACAATACTGACAAGCAGTTTCTCGATTCTTTGGCAGTTCAGTTTAATAGTTATGCATTAAACGACTCCGTTTGGGTAAAAGCAAGTCAGGTTGCAGAAAAGGTGCCAGTCATTAATGCAAACAATAAAGACCAACTGTTAAAAAAATCTAATTTTATACAACTCAAAGATTCATTAAACCTATATTTGATGCAAATTAATGAGGTGCTTCTGCGCAACGACTATGCTCCCTTGGAGTATGTAAAACCTTCAATTAAAACAATCGTAATTAATAAAAGGAAGTTAGAGCTAATTAAGCAATTGGAAAATGATATTACTAAAGATGCTATTAAAAACAAACAATTTGAAATCTACAACAAATAAAATTACATATATCTTCTTTGCACTTGTGTGCTTTTCAGGGTTTTCACAAGAGATTATTAAAGATGAAGAGGTTGCCAAGGTTGATGAAACCATAAAAACTGGTAACAGAATAAAAGCTGATGGAGTTGCTGCAGTTGTTGGAGACTTTATAGTATTAGATTCTGATTTAGACCGTAGAATAGACCAAATAACTGCACAAGGAGGAAATTTGGACGGTGTCTCTAGATGCGAATTGTTTGGTAGTATACTTGAGGAAAAATTATACGCACATCAGGCCATTCAAGATAGTATTATCGTCAACGAACTACAGATAAGAAACCAAATCGAGCAACAAATTGAAGCATTTTTGGCTCAATCTAATGGTGGCAGCATGAATGATCTGTTAGAGTTGTACAAAAAAGAATCCGAAGAGGAGTTGAGGGAAGAGATGTTTGAAATCAATAAAAACGGATCTTTGGCGCGCCAAATGCAGCAGAAAATTATAGCTGATTTAGAAATTACTCCAGAAGAAGTTCGAGAATTCTATAATGAATTAAAAGAAGACGGATTACCAACTTTTGGTACAGAATTACAAGTCTCTCAAATTGTCATCATCCCAGAAGTTACAGAGGAGGCCAAGCAAAAAGCAATTGATCAACTCAAAGGCTTTAAAGATGATATTGAAAATAACGGAGCAAGCTTTACATCCAAGGTTTTAGTGTATTCTGACGACAGTGGCTCAAAACGTACCGGTGGTAAGATGATCTTAAATCGTAAACAACCTAGAATGGTAAAAGAATTCCGTGATGTGGCTTTCTCTCTCCAAGAAGGTGAAATATCCGAACCTTTTGAGACAGACTTTGGGTATCACATTATTTTACTTGAAAAGATTAGGGGTCAAGAATACGAGGTCCGACATATTTTAATTCGACCAGATATCACTCAAGAAGCTATACAAGCAGCAAAAGATGAGATAGATAAAGTAAGAGAAAGTATTGTTAATGGGGACATTGAATTTGCAGCCGCTGCGCGTGAGTTTAGTGATGAAAAAGAGACAAAATTTGAAGGCGGTAAATTAACCAATCCAATTACACAAGACTTTAATTTTGAACTCACTAAAATGGAACCAGAGGTGTATGCACAAATTCAAAATTTAAAAGATGGGGAAATAAGTGAAGTGCTTCAGGATGAAGACCGTATTAATAGAATCAAATTTAAAATCATTACTGTTTCTGACAGAATAGATGAGCACGAAGCAAACTTCTCTAGAGATTACTTAAAAATTAAAAATTTAGCACTTCAAGACAAGCAATTCCAGGAGGTTGCCAAGTGGCAAAAAACAACCATTGAAGATACTTATATTAAAATCAATGGAGAATACAGGGATTGTGATTTTACTAGTAACTGGTTAAAAAAATAAGAGTCTATGTCTGATGTTGCTATCATCGAAAATTTCGTTTCAAAATATGCTGCCTTAAAAAAAGAAATCGCTAAGGTCATTGTTGGCCAAGAAGTGGTTATTGACCAAATTCTTATTTCTATTTTTTCTGGTGGTCATTCTTTGTTAATTGGAGTTCCTGGCCTCGCAAAAACCTTAATGGTCAATACTATTGCCCAGGCATTGGGATTGGACTTTAAACGCATTCAATTTACTCCAGATTTAATGCCAAGTGATATCTTGGGGAGTGAAATTTTAGATGAAAACAGACACTTCAAATTTATTAAGGGTCCGATTTTTGCCAATATTATTTTAGCTGACGAAATCAATAGAACCCCACCAAAAACTCAAGCAGCGTTACTGGAAGCCATGCAAGAACGTGTGGTAACCGTTGCAGGTCAAAGTTATAAGTTAGCGCTACCATATTTTGTGTTAGCGACTCAGAATCCTATAGAACAGGAAGGAACTTATCCTTTGCCAGAAGCTCAGTTAGACCGTTTTATGTTTGCCATTAATTTGGAATATCCTTCATTTAAAGAAGAGGTTGAGGTTGTGAAATCTACCACTACGGATGTAACCCAGACCATTAACCCTTTATTTACTGCTCAGGAAATTATCGATTTTCAGAATGTAATTAGGCGTATTCCTGTAGCTGACAATGTTATTGAATATGCGGTCAATATGGTTAGTAAAACAAGACCTAATGCATCAACCGCAGCTGATTTAGTTAAGGAGTATGTAGATTGGGGTGCAGGTCCAAGAGCCTCGCAGAATTTAATAATGGCTGCGAAAACACAGGCAGCGTCCAAAGGGAAGTTCTCACCAGACATAGAAAATGTACAAGCGGTGGCAACCTCTATCTTAAGGCATAGAATTATTAAAAACTACAAAGCAGAGGCTGAGAATATTACAGATCAGCAGATTATTAAAAGCTTGTTTTAAACCTCAGATAAGCATAGTTTTACAAGCACTATGTTTAACCATCCCAATAGAATATTCGGTTTAGATGTGCTACGTGCACTTGCTATCACGTTGGTCGTTGTTTCCCATTGTACATATTTAATTCCACAGTCAGACTCCCAGTTAATTCTTGCTATAAGAACCTTTGGTGCCATTGGTGTCGATTTATTTTTTGTGTTAAGTGGATATCTTATAGGAGGCATCTTGTTGAAGCATCTAGAAAGAAACCAAACCTCATTTAAAGACCTCTTTCGTTTTTGGAAACGACGGTGGTTACGCACCTTGCCAAATTATATGGTGGTTCTAATTTTAAATTGTGTATTGTTGTATATTCTAGAAGACCAGATTATTCCAGGAGTATGGGAGTTTTTCCTCTTTATCCAAAATTTCTCTTCTTCTCATCCAGACTTTTTTACCGAGGCATGGAGTCTGTCTATTGAAGAATATGCCTATTTGTTTTTACCGTTCCTCATTTTTATAGCATTGTCTTTTTTTAAGAAAACGAAACCTAAGAGTTTGTTTCTTAAAGTGACACTTATCACAATTTTAGGTCTCTTTGTTTTAAAAATTCTATTTTATTTCAAATATGATATTAATAGTTACAAAGAGTGGAGTAGTAGCTTCAGAAAAGTTGTTATTTATAGAGTAGATAGCATTTACATCGGTTTTGTATTGATATATTTTGTTAAAGCTTACAAGGACTATTTTATAAAATTAAGATATTGGCTATTGGGAATAGGGTTATTACTTTTTATAGCATTGCATGGTTTCATTTTTGAAAACAACGCTTTGCCTCAAGATTATCCGTTTTTCTATAGTATTATTTACCTATTACTGCTGTCTGTTTCCTTAGTGTTGTTATTTCCTTTTTTCACAAGCTTATCTAGACCTAAAATCGGTCAGAGGTTGGTATTTTATATAAGTACAAGATCTTATGCAATCTACCTTGTAAATTATTCATTGATTTTATTGACAATCCAAGAGTATTTTGAAGCATCCTTTTTAGGTATTCCATTCTATTTGATGGCTACAATTTTAGCTTCTGAGTGCCTTTATCAATGGGTAGAAAAACCTTTTTTAAAATTTAGGGAAAATCATATATCCCGATTATAACTTTTAGAGTTAAAATTCAGGCTAAAATTTTATCGAATATTTAATTTAAATGTTGATTTTCTGATAATAATTAAATTTGAGTAAGTATAAAGTGTGTTTTGATATATTTAATTCAAAGATTAATCCTTTTCATTACATAATTTTCAAAAACGACTAATAATTCGTAATTTTGCAAGACTTGAATAATCAACTTATAATAGAAAAATATGGCATTTGATATTGATATGATAAAGGAGGTTTATGCTAACATGGAAGCTCGTGTAGATGCTGCCAGAGAAATTGTTGGTAAGCCTTTAACCCTTTCTGAAAAAATATTATACTCTCACCTTTGGGATGGCGAGCCTACCAAGGCTTACGTTAGAGGAAAGGATTACGTAGAGTTTTCGCCAGATAGAGTGGCGTGCCAAGATGCAACGGCTCAAATGGCATTGTTACAGTTTATGCAAGCTGGTAAGCCAAAAGTTGCTGTTCCGACAACAGTGCATTGTGATCACTTAATCCAGGCTAAATCTGGTGCGGCAGCAGATTTAAAACATGCTAACGAAACTAGTAGTGAAGTTTTTAGCTTTTTGGAATCTGTTTCAAACAAATACGGAATTGGATTCTGGAAACCGGGAGCAGGTATTATTCATCAAGTGGTATTAGAGAATTATGCATTCCCTGGTGGAATGATGATTGGTACAGATTCACATACTGTTAACGCCGGAGGTTTGGGAATGGTTGCTATTGGAGTTGGTGGTGCGGATGCAGTAGATGTTATGGCAGGCATGGCTTGGGAGCTTAAATTCCCTAAATTAATAGGTGTACGTTTAACAGGGAAACTTTCTGGTTGGACAGCACCAAAGGATGTTATACTTAAAGTAGCTGAAATTCTTACCGTAAAAGGCGGAACAGGAGCAATAGTGGAATATTTTGGCCCAGGTGCTGAAGCAATGTCGTGTACTGGTAAAGGTACCATTTGTAATATGGGTGCTGAAATAGGTGCTACCACTTCTACTTTTGGGTACGATGACTCTATGTCTCGTTACCTTAGAGCAACAGAACGAGCTGACGTCGCCGATGCTGCTGACAAAATTAAATCCTACCTAACAGCTGATGATGAAGTTTATGCAAATCCAGAGCAATATTTCGATCAGGTTATAGATATCAATCTAGATGAGTTAAAGCCATTATTAAACGGGCCCTTTACTCCAGATCTTTCTACTCCAGCAGGAAAAGAAATGACAACTAAGGCCAAAGAAAATGACTGGCCAATGCAAGTTGAATGGGGATTGATAGGATCTTGTACTAACTCTTCTTATGAAGATTTGTCTAGAGCGTCTTCAATTGCGCAACAAGCTATTGATAAAGGGTTAAAAATGAAATCCGAACTAGGAATTAACCCAGGTTCTGAGCAAGTGCGATTTACTGCAGAACGTGATGGTATCCTTCAGATTTTCGAAAAATTAGATGCTAAAATATTCACAAATGCTTGTGGACCATGTATTGGACAATGGGCAAGATATAATGACCCAAAGAATGCACCAAAAAATAGTATAGTTCATTCCTTTAACAGAAACTTTGCCAAGCGTGCAGATGGTAATCCAAACACGCACGCCTTTGTTGCGTCTCCAGAGTTAACAGCTGCTATAGCAATCTCTGGGAGATTAGATTTCAATCCAATGACAGACGTTTTAATCAATGAAGAAGGACAAGAAGTTAAGTTTGAAGAACCGACAGGATGGGAATTGCCACCTAAAGGTTTTGAGGTTGAAGAAAATGGATATTTGGCACCTGTAGCAGATGGTAGTGGTGTAGAAGTTAAGGTGAGTGATGACTCTGAAAGATTACAATTATTAACACCTTTTGAACCATTAGGAAATACAATCAAAGGTGCAAAACTGTTGATTAAGGCTTTTGGAAAATGTACAACAGACCATATATCAATGGCAGGTCCATGGTTACGTTTCAGAGGTCATTTAGATAATATTGCAAATAATACGTTGATAGGTGCAGAAAATGCATTTAACATGAAAACAAACTTCGTTAAAAACCAGTTGACTGGTGAATACGGAGGCGTACCAGATGTGCAACGTGCTTACAAAAAGGAAGGTATTCTTTCGGTAGTTGTTGGTGATCATAATTATGGAGAGGGATCTTCAAGAGAGCATGCGGCAATGCAGCCAAGACATTTGGGTGTAGCGGCAGTAATTGTGAAATCTTTTGCCCGTATCCATGAAACCAATCTTAAGAAGCAAGGGATGCTTGGTTTAACATTTGCAAATGAAAGTGATTACGATCTTATTCAAGAAGATGATACCTTTAACTTTTTAGACTTGAATCAGTTTGAAGAGGATAAGCCTTTGCATGTTGAAGTAGTTCATGCTGATGGTTCTAAAGACACTATTAAATTGAACCATACATATAATAAAGCTCAAATAGCTTGGTATAATGAAGGTTCGGCATTGAATCTTATAAAAAAGGAGAATGCAGCCTAAACATACTTAATGTATTAAACTTAAAAAAGGTCTTGAATTTTAAGACCTTTTTTAATTCTCATATATAAAATAAAAAAGCCTTTTCGATCGAAAAGGCTCTAATTTTTACTTCAATACTAATTATAAAGCATTAACGTGTAGAGTTAATTGGGATTTTAGATTCCCTGCTTTATTAGCATGAATAATATTTTTCTTAGCTAATTTATCAATCATGCTAAGCACGTTAGGTAACATTTTTTGAGCTTCTTTAGCATCAGTAACCTCACGTAGCTTTTTAATAGCACTACGAGTTGTCTTATGCTGATATCTGTTAAGAACGCGTCTTTTTTCGTTACTTCTAATTCTTTTTAAGGCTGACTTATGATTTGCCATTTTATTTTTTCTTTTTAAAAATTGTAGCCCGTAGGGGAATCGAACCCCTCTTACCAGGATGAAAACCTGGCGTCCTAGCCGATAGACGAACGGGCCATTTATTAACACAAACTTCCTAGTCTAAATTGAATGATTTTGGAAGTAATTTAATTTAAATGAACAGACAATGTTTCCATTGCGGATGCAAAAATACAACTATTTTTAAATGTTGCAACATCAAATTAATTTTTTTTCAAAATTAATACGCCTTGGCGAAAAGCACCCTGTGTTTAGAGGGTTTGCTACTATATACGCAAGTACCATCTTCGAGTTTTAAATCGTTAGGAATGCATCTAATTGTCGCTTTTGTAAGCTCTTTGATTTTTGTCTCTGTTTCGGAGGTACCATCCCAATGTGCGGATATGAAACCAGTTTTTGTTTCTAATACTTTTTTAAATTCCTCAAAAGTGTCAACTTCCGTAATGTGATCGTCTCTAAATTTTAGAGCTTTAGTGAACAAGTCAGATTGAATAGTTTCTAGAAGAACTTTGATATGAGTAGCTATACCATCAATAGGAACAATCTCTTTAGTCAAATTATCCCTTCGAGCTAACTCAACAGTTTTATTTTCTAAATCCTTTGGGCCAATAGCAATTCTAAGAGGAACACCTTGTAATTCGTGCTGTGCAAATTTTGCTCCAGGTCTATGTGTGTCCCTATCGTCAAATTTTACACTGATATTATTATCTTCTAATTGAGATTTTAATTCATCTACAACGTTTCTTATGGCCTCACGTTGCTCGTCAGATCTATAAATAGGAACAATAACGACTTGAAATGGTGCTAAATTTGGTGGGAGTACCAATCCGTTATCATCGCTATGTGTCATTATTAATGCGCCCATTAAACGTGTAGATACGCCCCAAGATGTGGCCCAAACATAATCTTGTTTTCCATCATTGTTTGTGAATTTCACATCAAATGCCTTTGCAAAATTCTGTCCTAAAAAGTGCGAAGTACCAGCTTGTAAGGCTTTACCATCTTGCATTAAAGCCTCAATACAATGTGTGTTTAGTGCCCCTGCAAAACGTTCGCTCTCTGTTTTAATGCCTTTTATCACAGGTATTGCCATAAAATCTTGTGCAAATGTCGCATAGATGTCATTCATTAGCTCTGTTTCAGAAACGGCTTCGGCTTCAGTGGCATGAGCGGTATGTCCTTCTTGCCATAAAAATTCTGCCGTTCTTAAAAATAACCTGGTGCGCATTTCCCAGCGAACAACATTGGCCCATTGGTTGATTAGAATGGGAAGGTCTCTATAACTTTGAATCCAGTTTTTATAGGTGTTCCAAATAATGGCTTCACTAGTTGGTCTTACAACTAATTCCTCTTCTAATCGCGCATTAGGATCCACTCTTAACTTTCCAGGTGAATCAGGGTCATTTTCTAATCGGTAATGCGTCACTACTGCACATTCCTTAGCAAACCCCTCAGCATTTTTCTCCTCAGCTTCGAACAAGCTTTTAGGAACAAAAAGTGGAAAATAGGCATTTTGATGCCCAGTAGCTTTGAACATCTTATCCAGTTGTGCCTGCATTTTTTCCCAAATAGCATAGCCGTATGGTTTAATTACCATACAACCTCTTACTGCAGAGTTTTCTGCTAAATCGGCTTTTACAACGAGCTCATTGTACCATTTGGAGTAATCTTCAGCTCTTTTAGTTAGATTTTTGCTCATCTTAAGGGTTTTGGCACAGAATTTGTGACTTTGTTAAATAAAAAGATAGTACGGCAAAACTAACTATTTTTGTAATGTTCAACAATTAAATCAAACAGATATGCGATTTATTACTCGACAAAAAAATATTAATCCAATTTTAACTGCAGTTGGGGCATTCCTCCTTTTGGCCTCTTGTGGTTCGTACCAATATGTTGGTTACGATAACGATGGTATTTACGGTGCAGAAGGGCCTGTGGTTGTAGAGGTTGAACGTGCAGCACCGTACAATTCTGATTATTATCAAAACTATTTTTCAGGTGAGGCCCAAGAGATTGCGGAAATCAATTCTGAGTCAGACGTTTTTACTGATATAGATTCTTACGAAGGAAATGGAGAAGTTACTGAAGAAGCTGAAATCAATTACGCTGGTTGGGGTCAAGTAAATGACCAAGTGGTTATCAATATTTATGATAATGGCTGGAACAACTGGGGATGGGGTTGGAACAATTGGGGTATTAATTACTTGGGTTGGAATAGGTTTTATACTCCCTTACACCCTCTAAATAATTGGGGTTGGAATCGTTGGGGATGGAACCGATGGAATAATTGGTACGGCTTTGGTTGGGGTTTAGGTACAGGTGGATTATATCCAAGTCCTTATTATTGGTGTCCTCCTTACAACAATCATGGCGTTTTTAATGGTTATAACGGATATAACTCTCTAGCATATAATTATGGGCGTAGAGGTGCAAGCTATGGCAGATCGAGTTCATACCTTAATAATAGGTCTGTTGCTAACCTTGGTAGATCCACAAATGATGTTATCAATCGACGCTCTAGAGTAACTTCTAGAAATAATTCAGTTAGAAGAACAACAGCAATCAATAGTGTAAATAGACCTAGTCGATTATCTCGAAGTGTTCGATCTGGTAATGATAGAACAAGAGTAAGATCAAATACACGATATGTAAGACCAGGTAGCTCTAACACTAGATATGTAAGGCCAGGTTCAACAAGAACACGAACAAGAACAGTTAGGCCAGGTTCTAGTTCATCTACAAGAGGAAGAATCTCTAGACCCTCTTCATCAAGAGGTTCTAGTAGGTCCGGAACTGTTAGAAGATCAACTCCTTCAAGAAGTTCAGGAGGAACTGTTCGCCGTTCTTCAGGTTCGTCTAGAAGTTCTGGTAATGTAAGATCTAGTTCAAGCTCGTCAAGAAGTTCGGGTAGCTCTTCTTCATCAAGAGGTAGTTCAAGATCGTCATCTAGAGGGGGCCGCGGATAATCCTAACTTAAATTTAAAATTCATCATGAAAAAACTATTCCTACTTGGTGTAGGCTTAATGACTATGCTCTTTATTAATGCTCAGGATTATACAGATGCACTGAGATATTCTCAAGAAAACATTCAGGGAACAGCAAGGTTCAATGCTTTAAGTGGTGCCTTTGGTGCACTTGGTGGAGATATTTCTGCCATAAGTATAAATCCAGCAGGCTCAGTGATTTTTGCTCAAAGTACAGCAAATCTTACATTGGGTAACCAAAAACAGAAAAACATGACATCTTATTTTGGTAGTGAACGTTTTTCTAAAATATCAAATTTTGACTTATTACAAACAGGAGCTTCATTTGTTTTTGAGAATTCAAATCTAAATTCGCCTTGGCGTAAGTTTGCCCTAAGTATTGCTTATGACCGAACTAAAAATTTTGAGAATTCTTGGAGAGCTGAAGGTATTAATAGATTTAATACAATCGGACAATATTTTTTAGAATTTGCTCAGGGTCAAAGGTTAGATGAAATTTCTGCTTTTTCTGGTGAGACAATTTCGGAAGCATATGCTGAAATTGGGGAAGTATTTGGGTTTGGTAATCAACAAGCCTTTTTAGGTTACGAATCTTTTATTTTAGATCCAGAGATGAATACTGATGACAATACTAATTATATCAATAATATCACTGGTGGTGACTATGACCAAAGGTTTGACTATAATGCAACAGGATATAACGGAAAGTTAGCTTTTAATTTTGCTACACAGTTTGAGGATAGACTTCATTTAGGTCTAAATCTTAACTCACACTTTATTAATTATGAGCGTTTTACCTTGTTGAATGAATTTAATAATAATATTGGAACTTCTATCATCAATGTTAATTTTGAAAATTATTTACGTGCAACCGGTAGCGGGTTTTCATTTCAATTGGGAAGTATTTTTAAATTAACAAATGAACTTAGAGCAGGTTTGGCTTATGATTCTCCAACTTGGTTTTCAATTTCTGAGGAAGGTTCTCAATATGTTGATGCCACCAGAAATGATAACGGTAGTACCATAACAGAAGTTATAGATCCTAATATTATAAATATTTACCCAGAATATAGATTGCAAACACCAGGGAAGATTACAGGAAGTTTGGCTTATGTTTTTGGTCCCCAAGGCTTAATTAGTTTTGACTATTCTCGTAAAGATTACGGCAGTATAAAATTTAGACCAACTTCTGATGATTATTACATGTTTCAAAATGAATTGATAGAGAATATTTTTGATACAGCAGCTACCTACCGTTTTGGAGCAGAATACAGACATAAGCAATTGAGTTTTAGAGGTGGTTATCGTTTTGAAGAAAGCCCTTATAAAGATGATTCTTTCTACGGAAACTTAACCGGTTATTCTTTAGGTCTAGGTGTCAATTTTGGTAACATGACAGTTGACGTTTCATATAGCTCATCGCAACGTGATGTAGGGTATCAACTATATTCTAATTCTTTTGAGTTTACTAGTGCTACAACGATTGATGAAACTCAAAATAATTTCTTATTAACTCTTGGATTCTCAATTTAATTCAATGTGTCTCTAGCATAGGAAGACAAGAAAATTTGAATTAAATTTGAATACATTCTAATCTATATGAAACTCACCAAATCGAGAATAAGCTCATTTATTTTTCTTGTGGTTATAGTCATTTTGGTTATACCTCAGACAAGAACTCCTATCCAAATAGTATTTCATAAACTAATTTCAAAAGTGAGGACAGTAGAAGCGGACATGCCAGATGATAGAATGGCATTGACTAATTATGATTGGCAGTTAATAGATGCTTCGGGTAACCTTTACGACTTTAATGAGGCCAAGGAAAAAGTAGTTTTAATTAATTTTTGGGCTACTTGGTGCCCACCGTGTATTGTTGAAATGCCAAGTATGCAGAAATTGTATGATACTTACCAAGATAAAATCGTATTTCTTTTTGTAACCAATGATGATTTTGACTTAGTCAAAAAATTTAATCAAAAGAATGACTATACTTTTAAAGTGTACAGACCAAAAACAGATTCATCTCATTTATTTGACGTCAAATCAATCCCAAGGACCTTTGTAATAGACAAATCTGGTAAAGTAGCTATAGATAAGTCTGGTGCTGTGGATTGGTATTCAGAATCGGTAAAAGAGCAATTGGATGAATTGTTAAAACAATAAGTAGAATTACTTAAAATACTTAAAAGGTACAATCAACATCCCAAAGTTTTCACCTTTATCTTTTCCTAAGTGTTTATGGTGAATTTTATGTGCACGCCTTACTCCACGAGCGTATTTATTATCAATATTTCTCAGCCATTTAAAACGTTGGTGGATAAAAATATCATGTACAATAAAATAAGCCATTCCATAGACTAATATTCCTAAACCAATTGGTAAAGCAAACCAGACATCTTCATAACTCCAGAGGTAAAAACAAACCATACTCACTATAGCATAGAAGATAAAGAAAGCGTCGTTGCGCTCAAACCAACTATCGTGATCTTTTTTGTGATGATCCTTATGAAGGCTCCACAAAAATCCGTGCATAATATATTTATGTGTAAACCATGCATTAAACTCCATCATAAAGAAAGTGCCTAAAAAGATAAGTATCCAATAAAGGGTTTGCATTTTATTATTTAAATTTTAAATAAGGTTTAATTGATATTTTACATAACTCCGTGTCAGCAGTTCTACCTTTTTATAGTTTGGAACTCTAATCCGTGCTGACTTTATATCTAAAGCAGGAGTTTTCTTTAATTTCTCTAGTAATTTGTTGTAGTAACGATAGGCCATAAACACACCAAAACGAGCTTCTAAAGGTAATTTTTTGATACCTTCTAGTCCAAGTTTAAAATCTTCTTCAATTTCGGTTATGATTACTAATTTTGATGTTTCATCAAGTTGGGATAAATCGGTATTTGGAAAATAAGTTCTATTTAAATCTTCGTAATCTGCTTTTAAATCCCTTAAAAAATTGACTTTCTGAAAAGCAGAACCCAAACTCATTGCAGCGTGTTTTAATTCCTCATATTTTTCTTGATTCCCGCTGACAAAAACCTTTAGGCACATTAACCCAACCACATCTGCTGAACCATACACATATTGCTTGTATTCTTCTTCTGTAAGGTATTTTTGTTTAGTTAAATCTAAACGCATACTATTCATAAAAGACTCCACAAGGTGTCTTTCTATATTGTATTTGTGATATGTTTCTTGAAAAGAGTTTAATATGGGATTGAGGCTGATTTTCATTTCTAGAGCTTGGTCTAAATCTTTTTCAAAATTAGAAAAGAGTGTTTCTTTATCGTAATCATGAAAAGTGTCCACAATCTCATCAGCAAACCTTACAAAACCATAAATGTTATAAATATCTTGCCGAATACTTTCCGAAAGCATTTTTGTAGCCATTGAAAATGAAGTGCTATAAGACGTGGTTACTATCTTACTACATTTTCGGGATACGTTATCAAAAATAGATTTCATAGCTCTTTAGGTTGTTTGATATTTCTGAATTAAATCTGCTACTAGTTTTCCCGAAATAATGGCTGGTGGTACTCCCGGTCCTGGTACTGTTAATTGTCCTGTAAAGTAGAGGTTTTTTACTTTTTTACTTTTTAAATTAGGTCTTAAAAATGCTGTTTGTTTAAGCGTGTTTGCCATTCCGTAAGCATTGCCTTTATATGAATTGTATTGTTCAATAAAATCATTGATACAGAAGGACTCTCTAAATATAATATTATTTTTTACATCCTGTAGGGTTTTCTTTTCAAAGCGATCAATTATCATATTAAAATAAGTATTTCTTAAGTCTTCGGTATCCTCTATGCCTGGGGCTATTGGAATAAGAAAAAAACCTGTTTCACAGTTTTCTGGCGCCATAGAGGAGTCAGTTACGGAAGGAAAATTAACGTAAAATAAAGGATTTTTTGGCCATTCTTTTCGGTCGTAAATGGATTCTGCATGAGCTTCAAAATCAGTATCAAAAAATAAGTTGTGATGTTCAATGCCTTTAATTTTTTTATCAAAACCAACATAGAATAACAGAGACGAAGGGGCAAAGGTTTTACTGTCCCAATACCCTTCAGAATACTGCCGATATTTTTTATTTAATAGGGTTTCAGAGTGATGATAATCAGCACCACTTAGAACAAAATCACTAGAAATAAATTCATTATTAATTATAACACCAGTCGTTTTTCCATTTTCAACGACAATTTGCTCAACAGGACTATTAGTATAAATTTTCACTCCTAAACTTTCAGCTAGAGATTCCATAGCGAGCACAATCTGGTAAATGCCCCCTTTTGGGTGCCACGTACCTAGGCCAAAATCGGCAAAATTCATAAAACTGTAAAAAGAGGGCGTGTTGCTAGGTTTGGCTCCAAGGAAAAGTACTGGGAATTCTAGTGTAGAAATCAGCTTTGGATTTTTAAACCGTTTTCTTACTTCTGAACTTATAGTTTTAAAAAATTGATCAACGCGCGTTATGGTATCTTTGGTTACAAGCTCTAGAGGTGACAAACCTGGTTTTAATACAATCTTATTGATAGCTATGTCATAATTTTTTTGAGCTTGAGCAATAAATTTTCTCAACGGAATAGAACTTCCAGCTTCTATGCGCTCAAACTCATTGCAAATCTTGTCCATGGTGTCGCCGACGGTAATGGTGTCGTCATCAAAGAAAATCTTGTAAGCTGGATTCAATTTTTCTAATTGGTAATAATCTGAAGTTTGTTTTTCAAAATCTTTAAAAAAATGGTCAAAGATATCTGGCATCCAGTACCAACTAGGACCTATATCGAAAGTGAAACCGTCTTTTTTTAGTTGCCTTGCTCTGCCGCCTACTGTACTATTCTTTTCGAAAACACTGACATTAAAGCCGTATTTTGACAAATAGCATGCAGCCGATAAAGAGGAAAAGCCAGAGCCAATTATAGTAACATTGTCTTTCATTCCACCAAAGTGCTATAGTTTTTTAACAACTTCTTTAATAGAAGTAAAAGCTTCTATTTTATTTGGCAGACTTTTGGTGTCAATATGCTCTAGCATTTTACCTAAGACCCAAAGCTTTGATTTTGTAGATTTAAGTAGTGTATTATTGAAATCTAAAAGATACTTTTTAATTTTTTCTTTTTCTGGCTTTACGGTAAAGTAGGATATAAAGGTGACATCTTCATGGTACTTCAGTATTTCTGATAAGTTATCCATTGGCACGCTTGCCCCCAAGGATATACACCTATGGTTGTTAGATACTATTTCATAATTAATAAATAACAATCCTATTTCATGGATCTCATTATCTGGCAGATATAACACATATGTTTCTTCAGAGCATTGAGATTGTTTTGATTGTATCAATTCAATGTTTAGTAAGATTTTCTGCTTTATAAAAGCGACTAAAAAATGCTCGTGCGCTGGAGTGATTGTTGTGGTCTGCCACAATAGACCAATTTCATTTAATAATGGAATGAAAATATCATAAAAAATGCCCTTGAAGGTTTTTTCTTTTAAAAGGGAATCATAAGTTTTATAGAGTAGATGTTGATCAAAATTGATCATAGCTAACTTAAACGCATTGATAGCATGATTTTCCGTTTGGTCTTTTTGAGCAATTTCATTTGCTAAAGAAGGAATATGTTTGTCATCTAATGTCGCTATTTTAGATATCTTATAGCCATTATTGTTTAAGTAGCTGACATTCATTAATTTTTGAAAGTCCCCTAGATCATAATAGCGTATATTAGTGTCTGTGCGTTTTGGGGATAGTAAATTATAGCGCTTTTCCCAGATCCTGATAGTATGAGCCTTTATCCCTGTTAAGTTTTCGAGGTCTTTTATGCTAAACTCATTTTTAATATTGTTCATTTTTTATAAAAAATGTTTAAACAAAAATAGAATATAAATACATACGCCAAGCGTATTTAACATAATTTAAGTAAATGAAAGGAAAATGTGCGCACGAGAAGACTCGAACTTCCACGACCTAAAGCGGTCACTGGCCCCTCAAGCCAGCGCGTCTACCAATTCCGCCACGTGCGCAAAATAGTTGAATAAAGATAAAAAAAAAGTTAAGCAAAAGCTTAACTGTTTGTGACCGGGCTGGGGCTCGAACCCAGGACCCTCTCCTTAAAAGGGAGATGCTCTACCAACTGAGCTACCCGGTCAATAAGTGTTTCTCTAACGAGGGTGCAAATATAAAATGATTAATTAATAAAACAATACTTTTTTTATTTAAATTTCCGTTTTTTTGAGGTACAAAAAATAACACTCTAGCAATCAAAAACTAAGGTAAAATGAACATTGTTTTAATGGGGTATATGGGCTCTGGAAAATCTACAATCGCTATGGAACTTCAAAAGGTTCTAAGCTATAAATGTATTGATTTAGATGATTATATAGAAAAGAAGGAAGAACGCTCAATTTCTGACATATTTAATTCTAAAGGAGAGATATACTTTAGAAAACAAGAGACCTTATATTTAAAAGAATTATTAAATGAAAGCACTTCGAAAATAGTAGCTGTTGGAGGAGGAACTCCTTGTTACGGTTCTAATACGGATTTTATAATTAATCATAAGCGCACAAGATCAATATACTTAAAGACTTCTATTTCTGAGTTGGCTAAGAGACTTTTTCCAGAAAGAGAGAAAAGACCACTAATAAGTCACCTTAACACAATGGACGATTTAACCGAGTTCATAGGGAAACATTTGTTCGAAAGGTTAGCATTTTATGATAAAAGCGACTTCACAATAACAACCGATAATAAAACAAAAGCTCAAATAGTTGAAGAAGTCGTAGCTAAATTAATCTAAGAAGGCTTCGTAGGGTTGTTTGGATAAATTGATTTTAACATGCTCGTTCAAAGAAGTTGATAATGAAATACCTTTAAAATCAGCTTTTACCGGAAATTTCTTGTGATTTCTATTAACTAATACAGCGGTTTTAAATTGTTTGACAGGCACATTTAAAAAATGTTTGACTCCATACATTAATGTACTGCCTGAGTTTAGAACATCATCAACAAGAACAATAGATTTATTAGTATAGTCTTCGGGAGACATAGAAGTTTGAACACTCTCTAAAGGATTTTTTTTATCCAATGAAACTTTACATAGGCTACTTTCTATAGCTGAAATCTTATCTAGCTGCTTTTTAACCATCTTGGCTAGCGCATAACCTCCTTTTTCAATTCCAGCGATAACTAACTCTTTTTCGTCAACATTACACTCATAAATTTGATAGGCAATGCGCCTTACTTTATTTTGAATTTCTTTGTGGTTGAGAATAATGTTTTTGCTTGTTGTCATTGTTGCTTTTTTTCAAAGATAAAAAAGAGTTCTTTATCTTTTCTTGAAGGAATGGAATTATATGAAGGACTTAATGTTTTAATCAAAAAATGCTTTTGAAAATAACTTTTATAAAGTTCTGCATCACCTCCAAAAGGTGGACCAGATTCAGTTAATGGAAAATCAAATAAAAGACCTACTAGCTTACCATTTGGATTAAGCAAACTATGCATTTTGCGAACGTAATTTATCCTAAACCCAAGGTGCAATGCGCAAAAGAAGGTTTGCTCAATAATAAGGTCGAAGGACATTTGTAAGCCAAAAAAATCACTATAGATAATTTGAGAATCCGGAAATAAAGGCGCTCTCTTCTTAAAGCTTTTTAAAGGAGCTAATGCCAGATCGATTGTAAATACATTCTTAAATCCACTTTCAAAAAGGTATTCTGCTTCATAGCCATGACCGCAACCAGGGATTAGTATTTTTAAAGATTTATCTTCAAGTTGATTGAAATATTCTTTTAATGGAGTGGAAATATGTCCAATGTCCCAAGCTGTTTCATTGTTTTGATAACGGTTTTCCCAATAACTTTCATCAAATTTATTCTTCTTCATTTATATAGTAGTCAATTGACCTTCGATCCTTTTTGGTTGGTCTTCCTGTACCTTTTTTTCTGTAGTAGTCTTTACTGTATTTTAATAGCTCTTGTGCTTCAAAAGCTTCTTTTGGAGTGATATCAGTTCTATAGATATCAATTAGTTTTGCACCAACTCGGTTTGGTGGGATGTCATTGACTTTTAATTTATAATTAATTTGGTTTTTTCGGAGGTCAATAATATCTAATGGAAAAACTTCCCGGCTTGGTTTTGCAGCTATATCATTTATTTTAACGTGTCCTTTTTTACATGCCGTAGTTGCTAAACTACGGGTCTTAAAATACCGTGTGCACCATAAATATTTATCTACTCGCATATTTTAACTAAAAGTACGTTAATGTCCTTGTGCAAAAGTATTATATTATTGTATCTTGCGGCACTTAAAATAACGTTAATTGACGCAATATTAATTAGCTCTTTATACACTAAAATATGAGAATTAAGGAAATTTTTAGATATATAAGTATATTCGGGACCCTATTGGTAGTTGCTGCTTGCTCTAGTGACGATGATGGAGATTTTATACCTGCTCCAGATAATGACAGGGGAGAACAACAAGCTACTGATATTGCCCTAATTGAAACATACCTTAGTACACATTACTATAATAGTGGTTTTTTTGAAACAGGAACAAATCACACTGTGGATGATATTTTCATAACAGAATTACAAGATGGAGAATCTGTGCCAGATGGACACACCTTGCTTATTGACTCACCAAACTTAGTTGAAGCAGAGCAACTTTTCGAAGAAACAACATATACATATTATTATTTATTGCTTAATGAGGGTGGCGGGAGTGAATCTCCAAATTTTACCGATAAAGTACGGGTTGCATATGAGGGAAGTTTACTTTCTGATTCAAGCGTATTTGATAGTGCACCAACACCTTTAGATTTTGATTTAGTTGGATTTGGAGCAGGAGGCTTAATCAAGGGATGGCAATATGTGCTACCTGAGTTTAATACGGCCCTAGATTTTACTACAGGGTCCAATGGCGTTAATTACAATGATTTTGGTTTAGGTGTAATGTTTATACCTTCAGGATTAGCATATTTTTCTACTGGAACCATATCTGGTGTGCCATCTTATTCAAATTTGGTTTTTAAGTTTGCATTATACCAAACAGAGGAAAACGATCACGATAATGATGGAGTGCCTTCTTACCTTGAAGATTTAGATAATGATTTAGATGCTTTTACCGATGATACTGATGGTGATCTATTTGCAAATTATATTGATACAGATGATGATGGAGACGGAGTTTTAACTATTAATGAGCTTTTACCGAAGACTTATACTGTCGATACTAGTATGGGTGAAGAAGAACCTGAATTGGCAGATAATGAATTTGAAAGAAGCCGAAGTGAATCAAATGGAATTATAACTATTAATACTGTTACAATAATAGACACCGATAACTCAGATAATAATAATATACCAAATTATCTAGATCCAAATATTACAATTGACTATAGTGACAACTCCTAATTAGATATAAAAAAAAGCCGCTAATCAGCGGCTTTTTTTAGTTTTATAATGTGAGTGACAAACTCAGTATGAGTTGTTCTGGCCTTGTGTCTAGTCGATCCATGGACATTAAATTGTTATTGTCAATAAATCGAGCTTCATTATCACTAAAGCCGCGTTCATATCTTAGGTCAACACCAAATTTATTAAAAGACAAACCAATGCCGAAATTGAGGCCTACACTAAAATCGTTTTCGACATCGTCGACATTTAGGTTGTCAAACTCTGTATCCAAAATATATTGAAATGCTGGACCCGCAAAGACGTTTATAGGCCCTAATACCTTAACGCCAACTAATAAAGGAAGGTCCAATTTTTGCATATCAAAAGATCCATTATCGTAATCACTCTTTGTTTTGGTATACACTAATTCTGGTCTTAGGTACAGTCTGTTACCGATTTTCCCAAAGACACCTAAGTGATAACCAATGTTGTTGTCTGGTTCTTGCGAATTTTCACTAATGGAGTCGAAGTAGTCACCGTTACCGCCGTAATTAAGTCCACCTTTAATACCAAAGGCACTTCCTGTTTGACTAAAAGCCGTAACCGTAAATAATGAACAGATTAAACCTGTTAAAAATAAATTTTTCATAAGTATTCGTTTTTGATTTAGAATTGTATATCAAAAACGCTGCCAAACGGCAATTATTTTCTATGAACTGCTTTTTCAGCTGCAGAAACGATAGCAGAGCTGTTTAACCCGTACTTTTCCATAAGCTGAGCTGGTGTGCCAGATTCTCCAAATGTATCTTGTGTTGCAACAAACTCTTGTGGGCTTGGTAGATTGGTCGCTAAAACCCTAGAAACACTTTCTCCAAGACCTCCTAAAAAGTTATGTTCTTCGGCAGTTACTACACATCCTGTTTTTTTAACAGAGTTAAGAATGGCGTTATCATCCAAAGGTTTTATGGTATGAATGTTTATGACTTCAGCAGAAATACCTTTTTCATTTAAAACTTTTGCAGCTTCAAGGGCTTCCCATACTAAATGCCCTGTTGCTACAATAGTGACATCAGTTCCTTCTGTTAATTGAATGGCTTTACCAATTTCAAAAGTCTGGTTTTCTGGAGTAAAATTTGGCACTTTTGGGCGTCCAAAACGTAAATAAACAGGACCGTTGTGTGCAGCGATTGCAATGGTTGCAGCTTTTGTCTGATTAAAATCACAGGTATTGATAACCGTCATACCAGGAAGCATTTTCATTAATCCGATATCTTCAAGAATTTGGTGAGTAGCACCATCTTCTCCTAGAGTAATACCAGCGTGGGATGCACAAATTTTTACGTTTTTTCCAGAATAAGCTACACTTTGGCGAATTTGATCGTAAACTCTACCTGTAGAAAAGTTTGCAAATGTCCCAGTAAATGGAATTTTACCACCGATGGTAAAACCAGCAGCCATACCAATCATATTTGCTTCGGCAATACCCACCTGAAAAAAGCGATCAGGATGATTGGCTTTAAACTCGTCCATTTTTAATGACCCTGTTAAATCAGCACAAAGAGCAACAACATTTTCATTAGTTTGTCCTAATTCTGTGAGTCCAGCTCCAAATCCTGAACGTGTGTCTTTATTACCTTGGTTTTCGTATGTTTTCATAAAATCTGTATCGTAATCTTAATAATCGCCTAAAGTTTCTGGGTTTTGAGCTAATCCAATTTCTAGTTGCTCATCATTTGGGGCTTTACCATGCCATGCATGCGTGTGCATCATAAAATCCACACCGTTGCCCATAACTGTTTTTAATAGTACACAAACTGGTTTTCCATTTCCGGTTTTATCTTTTGCTTTAGCCATACCATTAAGGACTGCTTCAATGGAATTACCATTTTCAATTTCTAAAACAATCCAACCAAAAGCTTCAAATTTAGCTTTAACATTTCCTAGAGGCAAAACATTTTCAGTTGAGCCATCAATTTGTTGACCGTTTAAGTCTATAGTAGATATAAGGTTGTCTATCTTATTTCCGGCGGCATACATAATTGCTTCCCAATTCTGGCCTTCCTGTAATTCGCCATCACCATGAAGTGAATAAATAAGATGAGTATCACCATTTAATTTCTTGGCCTCAGCTGCACCAATAGCCACTGACATACCTTGCCCTAAAGATCCAGATGCAATTCTTACTCCAGGTAAGCCTTCATGTGTGGTTGGGTGACCTTGCAAACGGGAATCCAACAATCTAAACGTATTTAATTCATCAACGTCAAAATAACCAGAACGTGCTAAAACACTATAAAATACTGGAGAAATATGACCGTTTGAAAGAAAGAAAATGTCTTCATCTTTACCATCCATATCAAAATGGTCTTTGGTTTCCATTATTTCAGAATAAAGAGATACAAAAAATTCGGTACAACCAAGGGAGCCACCTGGGTGACCAGAGTTGACCTTGTGGACCATCCTTAAGATATCCCGTCTTACTTGGGTTGTTAAATCTTCTAAGTGTTGAATGTTAGGCATTATGTCGTTGTTAATTTGAAAGTCCAAAAATAGGCTATTCTAGCACTGTGGCAAAACAAGAAAAGTTTCACTTATTAACGATTTACAGGATTTGCTAACAATTTTATTTTTATTAAGAAGTAATGCTAATAGAGTTATTTATATTTGCCATCGACTACATATTTATGGATTTTAAACTCAAATCAAGCGATAAGAATAGCAAGGCAAGAGCAGGTGTGATTACAACCGACCATGGCGAAATAGAAACACCTATTTTTATGCCTGTTGGTACTGTAGCTAGTGTTAAGGGAGTCCACCAGAGGGAATTGAAAAATGATATTAATCCAGATATCATTCTTGGTAATACCTATCATTTGTATTTACGCCCACAGACTGAAATTTTAGAAAAAGCGGGTGGATTACATAAATTTATGAATTGGGACCGCAATATTCTTACTGATTCAGGCGGTTACCAAGTCTACTCCTTGTCTGCAAATCGAAAAATAAAAGAAGAAGGTGTTAAGTTTAAGAGCCACATTGATGGAAGTACTCATGTGTTTACACCAGAAAATGTGATGGAAATCCAAAGGGTGATTGGAGCAGATATTATTATGGCTTTTGATGAATGTACTCCTTATCCATGTGATTACAATTACGCAAAACGGTCTATGCACATGACCCATCGTTGGTTGGATAGATGCATCAACCATCTTGAAAAGACTCCTTTAAAATATGATTATAACCAGACATTTTTTCCAATCGTTCAAGGAAGTACGTATAAAGACCTTAGAGTGCAATCTGCAGAATACATTGCAAATTCAGGGGCTTTAGGAAACGCCATCGGTGGTCTTTCTGTTGGCGAACCGGCCGAAGAGATGTATGCAATGACTGAAGTTGTTTGTGATATTTTACCGTCTGAAAAGCCTAGATATTTAATGGGAGTAGGTACTCCGATAAATATTTTAGAAAATATTGCGTTAGGTGTAGATATGTTTGATTGCGTAATGCCGACAAGAAATGCAAGGAACGGTATGTTGTTTACCGCTCATGGCACAATAAATATTAAAAACAGAAAATGGGCAAGTGATTTTTCGCCCATTGATGAAATGGCGATAACGTTTGTAGATACGGAATATAGTAAAGCCTATTTAAGACATTTGTTCACGGTAAATGAGTTATTAGGAAAACAAATAGCAACCATACATAACTTAGGGTTTTACTTGTGGTTGGTTAGAGAGGCAAGAAAGCATATTATAGAAGGCGATTTTAGAATATGGAAAGATAAAATGGTAAAACAAATGGATAAACGTTTGTAGAATGAAAATACTCGATTGGTATATATTAAAGCGATACATCTTCACCTTTTTGATGATGCTACTCTTGTTTATACCTATTGGGATTACAGTAAATCTTGCGGAAAAGATTGGTAAAATTTTAGAGAAGAACGTTCCTTTTGTTGAAGTTGCTGAGTACTACTACCATTTCACTATTTACTTTGCTAACTTATTATTCCCGTTATTCTTATTCTTATCTGTTATATTCTTTACATCTAAGTTAGCGAACAATACGGAGATTGTTGCTTTTTTAAGTTCTGGAGTATCATTTTCTCGTTTCTTGAGACCTTATATGATTGGTGCAGGTATTGTTGCCATCTTTGCATTGGCTTTGGGCCTTTATTTAGCGCCAAGAGCAAGTCAAGGTTTCAATGAATTTAAATACACCTATCTAAGAACTAATAATAATATTCAACAAACAAAAGATGTCTTTCGGCAGATTAACGATAATGATTATGTCTATGTGAGTTCCTTTAATCCGAAAAATAAAATAGGTCAGAATTTTACTTTTGAGCATTTTGAAGGGAATGAATTAAAGTACAAGATCTTTGCCAATAATATTCGATATCTTGAAGATGACTCTATTTATAGATTAACGACTTATCATAAACGTAAATTTGTTGATGGTAAGGAAATTATTGAAAATCAAAGACGTTTGGATACGTTGTTTTCGTTTGACCTTGAAGATTTAACACCAGTTGAATATCATGCTGAAACACTTTTATATCACGATTTAATAAAATTCATAAATAAGGAAAAGGCACGGGGATCATCCAATATCGGACGTTATGAAGTGGTGAAATATAAAAAATGGAGCTTGCCAGTTTCTGTTTTTATACTGACCATTATAGCTGTTGCAGTGTCTTCAATTAAGCGTCGTGGTGGTATGGGAGTGAATTTGGCCTTTGGTATTGCCATTGCCATGATTTACGTCTTTTTTGACAAGGTCTTTGGTGTTATGGCAGAACAATCAGACTTTCCGCCAATTGTTGCGGTATGGTTTCCCAATATCATTTTTGGTATATTAGCCATATACCTTTTGTATAATGCCAAACGCTAACTTAAAGCACTACTTACATCTTCATTTTCTGGTTTTAATAGCAGGGTTTACTGCAATTTTAGGAGAATTAATCACAATAGGGTCATTGGCTTTGGTGTGGTATAGAATGCTGATTGCTGGGTTAATTATGTTCATCTTTATTAAGGCGATAAAGTTAGATATTAAAGTATCACGAAGAGTTGTTATTAAATTTGCTATTGCCGGGATTATCATTGCCCTACATTGGATCACTTTTTTTGAATCCATAAATCAATCAAATGTTTCTATTGCTTTGGCCATGTTTTCTTCAGGTGCATTTTTTGCTTCTTTTATTGAACCCATATTTTTTAACAGGAGAATATTGTGGTATGAAATGCTATTCGGCCTCATTGTCATTCTTGGTGTCTATTTGATTACAAAAGGCGAATTAAAATATATCAACGGCATTGTTTTAGGTCTTTCAAGTGCTTTGTTTTCAACATTGTTTGCAGTTATTAATGGAAGATTTATAGAGAAACACAAGGCCACAGTAATTTCTTTTTATGAATTTTTGAGTGGTGTGTTATTCCTGAGTTTATTCATTGCACTTTTTGGAGGTGGTTTTGATGCGGACTTTTTTAAGTTATCAAGTTCAGATTGGATTTACATATTAATTCTGGCTACGGTCTGTACAGCCTATGCTTTTATAGCTGTCGTTGAGGTGATGAAGTATATTTCGCCATTTACGGTCATTCTTAGTTATAATCTCGAACCAGTATATGGTATTGCAATTGCTGTACTACTATTTCCTGAGAAAGAGCAAATGTCAACACAGTTTTATATTGGAGCGTTGTTGGTGATTTCTGCTGTAATAATGGATGGTGTTTTAAAAAACTACAGATTAAGAAGGAGTAAAAGTAAATCCAAACCCGATTAAAGTTTTTATATTTGCATACTAACTAATTAAAAAACTAACGTCAAATTGTATGGAATATTTAGAATTTGAACTACCTATAAAAGAACTAGAAGAACAGCTAGACAAGTGTAAACTTATTGGTGATGAAAGTGAAATTGATGTCACAGAGACGTGTAAGCAAATCGAAAAAAAATTAGCTGATACCAAGAAGGATATATACAAAAATCTTACAGCTTGGCAGCGTGTTCAGTTATCTCGCCACCCAAATAGACCTTATACTTTAGACCATATTAAGGCTATTTGTGGAGATTCATTTTTAGAACTTCATGGTGATAGAAATGTTAAAGATGATAAAGCCATGATCGGTGGTCTCGGAAAAATTGGTGACCAATCTTATATGTTCATAGGCCAGCAAAAAGGCTATAATACTAAGACAAGACAATATCGAAATTTTGGAATGTCTAATCCCGAAGGCTATCGAAAAGCTTTACGATTAATGAAATCTGCTGAAAAGTTTGGTATCCCAGTCGTAACCTTAATTGATACACCAGGGGCTTACCCAGGGCTTGAAGCTGAAGAACGAGGACAAGGAGAGGCCATAGCAAGAAATATATTGGAAATGGCACGTTTAAAAGTGCCTATCATGACTATCATTATAGGCGAAGGAGCTTCAGGTGGTGCTTTAGGTATTGGAGTTGGCGATAAAGTCATGATGTTAGAAAATACTTGGTATTCGGTGATTTCACCAGAATCCTGCTCTTCTATACTTTGGAGAAGCTGGGAATACAAAGAACAAGCAGCAGAGGCTTTAAAGTTAACCGCTAAGGATATGAAGCGTATGAAACTAGTGGATCAAATTATTAAAGAACCATTAGGTGGAGCTCATACCAATAGAGAAAAAACATTTTTGGCAGTTAAGAATGCCATTGAAAAATCATACGAGGAATTTAAAAACTTATCACCAGAAGAATTGATAGAAAATCGTATGAAAAAATATGATGAAATGGGTGTTTATAAATCTTAAACACACTGAAATCAAGAGAACTTAAAAACTGAAGTTTTTATCTTCAGTTTTTTTTGGCTTTATTAACAATAAAATAGACTTATCAACAGTTCAATTGTTGAAGACCTGTTAAGATTACAAATTCATTGGTCTTAACAATTTATTTACATTCGCACTCTATGAAACAACCCAACCCCGTTAAAGGCTATAAGGTAGACACTTCGTCTATAATCAATCTTGAGAAAGGTAAATTGCCACCTCAAGCACTTGATTTAGAAGAAGTTGTGCTTGGAGCTATGATGATTGACAAAAAAGGGGTCGATGAGGTTATCGATATATTAAGCCCAGAAGCTTTTTATAAAGATGCCCATAAATATATCTTCGAAGCCATTTTCAAATTATTTGAAAATAGCGAACCAGTGGATTTATTAACGGTTTCTAGTCAATTAAAAAAGGATCAAAAATTAGATATTGTTGGCGGTGATTTTTATTTGATTTCATTGACCCAACGTGTATCCTCTTCAGCGCATATTGAGTTTCATGCACGCATTATCCTTCAAAAATTTATACAGCGTAGTTTAATTAAAATTTCAAACGAAATTATTGAGGAGGCTTACGATGAAACAAAGGATGTTTTTGATTTATTAGATAATGCAGAAGCAAAACTTTACGAAGTTACTCAAGGTAACGTAAAAAAATCAACAGAGACTGCTCAGAGTTTGGTGATCCAAGCCAAGAAAAAGATTGAAGAAATTTCCAATAAAGAAGGGCTTTCAGGAATCCCTTCAGGATTTGATAAAGTGGACAAGTTAACTTCTGGATGGCAGCCTAGTGATTTAATCATTGTTGCAGCACGTCCTGGTATGGGTAAAACGGCATTGACCTTATCCATGGCTAGGAATATTGCCGTTAACAGCAACATCCCAGTGGCTTTCTTTTCGTTAGAAATGTCCTCTGTACAGTTAATCACCAGATTAATTTCAAGTGAAACAGGCCTTTCTTCTGAAAAGTTAAGAACTGGTAAACTCGAAAAGCACGAATGGGAGCAATTAAACGTTAAGGTAAAAACCTTGGAAAAGGCACCTTTGTTTATCGATGACACTCCGTCTTTATCCATATTTGACCTCAGAGCAAAGGCTAGACGATTAGCTTCGCAATACGGTATTAAAATGATCATCATTGATTACTTGCAGTTAATGACAGCAGGTGGTAGTCAAAAAGGAGGTAACCGAGAACAAGAAATTTCTACAATTTCTAGAAACCTTAAAGCTTTGGCTAAAGAACTAGAAGTCCCTGTTATTGCCTTATCACAATTGTCTCGTGCTGTAGAAACGCGTGGAGGAAGCAAACGCCCATTATTATCAGATTTACGTGAATCTGGTGCGATTGAGCAAGACGCCGATATTGTTTCCTTTATTTATCGTCCAGAATATTATAAAATTGATGAATGGGATGATGAAGAACGTTCACCAACAGAGGGACAAGCAGAATTTATTATCGCTAAACACAGAAACGGTGGATTGGATAATTTAAGACTGAAATTCATTGGGCATTTAGGTAAATTCGATAATCTTGATGATTTTGATACTCCATTTGGTGAATTCCATTCTAAAATGAATGCTGCGGCCAATGATGATACCTTTAAGACAGATCATTTCCCTTCTGCAGATGATGCATTTGATGCACCTGAGGATGATGGAGTTCCGTTTTAAAAATTAATAGCTTTTCTTTGCAAGAAAAATAGCCTCATGTTAGATAAAAGACGGACAACAAATATCCTTTTGTTGATTATAGCAATTCCTTTAGTATTCTATCTGCTGAAGATCCTTTCCTTCATATTTATACCGCTGATTTTTTCAATGTTTATAGCGTTGTTGTTTTTGCCGCTCATGCGTACTTTAGGACGACTGAAAGTGCCAAAATTCATTAGTATTATTATAGTTTTACTTTTAGTTGGTGGTGGTGTATGGATTGGAGTTGAGCTTATTCAGTTGTCTAGCAGGCAAATTTTGGCTAGTGATACGCAATTTTTTGATAAAGCCGAGCTAAAGTTAAATAACCTAAAAGAATACGTTACACATAATTTTGGATTTGAGTTCGAAGATGATAAAAACTTCCTCAATCAATTCTTAGGAAGTGAAAATATAGGTTCTACCGTCAGTTTTTTAAGACAATTTTTAACCACTTTATTAATGACTACCTTCTTTGTTGTTTTATGGCTTGCTGAATCCATTAATGTGCAAAAATTACTGAACAGTACATTATTAAAACAACGCTATACTTCGATAAAAACATTTATGAAGATTGAAAAGGACTTGATTAAGTTTATTAAAGTGAAGTTTTTAGTGAGTCTTTTAACAGGTGTGTTTACAGGGTTGATGTGTGTGTTTTTTGACGTCAGCTTTCCTATTTTCTGGGGTCTTTTTGCCTTTACCATAAATTTTGTTCAGATGGTTGGGTCATTTATATCTGTTATTTTATTATCCATCTTTGCTTTTGTTGAAATTGAGGCAACTAGTACCTTATTATTCTTCGTAGCATCAATTACGGGTGTTCAGGTGCTATTTGGAGCCATATTAGAGCCTATATTTATGGGCAAGTCATTTTCAATTAATGTCATAGCGGTTTTGGTAATGCTAATGTTTTGGGGATTTCTTTGGGGTATTCCTGGGCTCATAATGGCCATTCCGATTACTGTATTCATCAAAATAATCTTAGAGCAATTCCCTAATACTAGAGTTATTGCCAGTTTACTTTCAGGCAAACAAACTGCCCCTGAAAAACTTTAAAAGTTCTCAAATTCTAGTATCTTTCTCTATAAAATATTTAGAATGGTACATGGTACACACAATGCAATCGATGACCCAAGAAATGAATCCATAAAAATTTCTATTAATGGTGAACTTTTCGATCGTAAAGAAGCAAAAATATCAGTTTTTGATAGTGGTTATTTAGTTGGCGATGGAGTGTGGGAAGCACTAAGACTACATAATGGTGTCTTAGTCTTTTTGGAAGATCATCTCGCACGTTTATGGGAGTCAGCTGCTACTGTAGGAATGTCTCTCCCGTGGACAAAAGAAGATTTGACTAATCAAATATGGGATGTATTAAAGGCTAATAATATGAATGACGGCGTACATGTGAGAACCATGGTAACACGCGGAATAAAGAAGACACCATCACAAGATCCAAGACTTACTATTTCTGGACCCAATGTTGTTGTTATTCCAGAGTATAAGACTGCTTCAGAAGATTCAAAGGACAAAGGGATAACATTATTTACATCAACGATTCGACGAGGTTCACCAGATTATTTAGATCCACGATTAAATTGCCATAGTAAGCTACACGAGGTTCAAGCATTGATACAGGCTATTGAATCAGGTGCAGATGAAGCGTTGATGTTAGACGTTAACGGTTTTGTCTCTACATGTAATGCGACTAATTTTTTTATAGTTAGAGGCGATGAGGTCTGGACTTCCACTAGTAAATATTGTATGAATGGGATCACTCGTGCAAAGGTCATTGAGGCGTGTAATAAACACGATATTATATGTAAAGAAAAAGATTTTTCTCTTTTTGATGTTTACGGAGCCGATGAAGCTTTTGTTACTGGTACTTTTGGTGGATTGACGCCTGTGACTAAAATTGATGGACGACAAATAGGTCAAGGAAACTTCGGGAAAACGACTAAGAGATTAAGTGGACTGTATAAAGATTTAATTCAAGAGTATGTCAATAACAACTAATGTTAAACGAGTTTGTCTTTGGTCTGGCCCTCGCAATATTTCTACGGCACTGATGTATTCCTTCGCGCAGCGAGAAGACTGTAAAGTTTTTGATGAACCACTTTATGCTTATTATTTAAAAAATCATCCTGAGGCTCAAAAATACCATCCAGGGGCAGAAGACATTTTGAGTACAATGGAAACTGACGGTGAAAAGGTTGTAGAGAATATGCTCTCAAATTCTGAAAAGCCTATTTTGTTCTTTAAGCACATGACCCATCATTTGTTAGATTTGGACAGATCGTTTTTAAATAAAACCGTCAATATCATTCTAACAAGAAACCCTAAAGAGATGTTGCCTTCATTTGATAAGGTGATTAAAAACCCAGTAATGAATGATGTTGGCTATGCATTGCATTCAGAATTGTTAAGTCATTTTAAAGAGAATAACATTGACTTTGTTGTTTTGGATTCCAAAAAAGTTTTGTTAGATCCTAAAGAAACACTTCAAAAATTATGCAATGCGATAGACATCCCTTTTGATAAGAATATGCTGAGTTGGACACCACAAAAAAGACCCGAAGATGGTATTTGGGCAAAATATTGGTACGACAATGTGCATAAATCAAGTGGTTTTCAACCTTATAAGCCTAAGAATGACCCATTTCCTATGCACCTTAATCCACTTTTAAAGGAATGCGAGCCACATTACCAAAAATTGATAGCACATTCAATTTAAAATCATAAAAGAATAATAAAGCTATTAGGAATAGACTAAAAATTGGGTATATTTCGTTTAAATATTATGAAATTGAAGTCACTTATATTAACTGTTTTTCTTGTTAGCTTTAGTCTGCAATCCTTTGCGTCTTATATTTTAATTCCTATGGATGCCGAAACCCAAGAGAACCATTTAAAAGCTTATGGGGTAACCTATTGGACTCTTGAACGTCAGCTAAAAGTAAAGTGGCTGCTTAATTATAGAGGCGGTTCTTTTTTAATTCCTGATGCTGAGATTATTCAGCGCGAATGCCAGATTAGAGGGGTGTCCTTTGAGGTTATTTCTGATGCAAAAGCAGAACAGATTTTAGAAAGTATCAGTAGCCCTTCCATGAATCAGGAAGCAGTAGTTTTAGAGAAAGCACCTAAAATTGCAGTATATACACCTTATGGTAAACAACCTTGGGATGATGCTGTAACAATGGTGTTGACCTATGCCGAAATTCCTTACGAAACCATTTATGATGAAGAAGTGCTTAAAGACGAATTATTACTTTATGATTGGTTACACCTTCACCATGAAGATTTTACCGGTCAATATGGAAAGTTTTATCGATCATACAGGTCTGCAGCATGGTATATTGAAGAGAAAAAAGAAGCTGAAGCGCTTGCAGCTAAACTAGGTTACTCTAAAGTATCTGATGCCAAATTGGATGTCGCACTTAAAATAAGGAACTATGTAGCTGGTGGAGGCTTTATGTTTGCGATGTGCTCTGCAACTGATAGTTTTGATATTGCACTATCAGCTGAAAACGTTGATATCTGTGAACCTATGTTTGATGGGGATGGTAGCGACCCTGCATATCAAAATAAAATAGACTACTCAAAGACCTTTGCTTTCAAGGATTTTATTTTAGAACGGAGTCCCAATGTTTATGAATTTTCATCAATTGATATGACGCGTAAGCGTAACATACCCAAGCAAACCGATTATTTTTCGTTGATGGAATATTCTGCCAAATGGGACCCTATTCCGACCATGTTGACACAAAACCATACAGCTCTTGTTAAAGGGTTTATGGGTCAAACGACGTCTTTTACACGAGATGAAATAAAAGCCAATGTGTTGGTAATGGGAGAGAACAAGACAAATGGTGAAGCCAAATACATCCATGGCATTAAAGGGAAGGGATTCTTCACCTTTTACGGTGGACATGACCCTGAGGATTATACCCATAGGGTAGGAGATCCAAAGACAGAATTGGATTTGCATCCAACATCTCCAGGGTATCGCCTAATCCTTAATAATGTGTTATTTCCAGCTGCTAAAAAGAAAAAGCAAAAGACCTAAAAGTTGTTTTAATGCGAATTATTCAAAAGGAAATTGAAATTCCAGCCAAACCAAGAGGTTTCCACCTTATTACACAAGACATAATTGAATCTATTGATGAGTTACAAACTATTGATGTTGGCTTTCTCAATGTATTTATAAAACATACGTCTGCAAGTTTAACCATTAATGAGAACGCTGACCCAACTGTTCGTCACGATTTTGAAAAGCATATTAATGAAATGGTTCCCGAAAATCAGCCATACTACAAGCATACGTTAGAAGGCCCTGATGATATGCCCGCCCATATAAAGAGTTCATTGATGGGATCATCGATACAAATCCCGATTACGGACGGTAGACTAAATATGGGAATGTGGCAGGGTATTTATTTGTGTGAGCACCGCAACAATGCTACTTCTAGGCAGCTTGTTTTGACGGTTTATGGAAATTGATAAGTTCTACTTATAGAAAATCCACGAGGATTTTCGTAAGTAGGTTTGTACTAGCTATTAATTTTTAAAAAGTTAAGGCCAATTTAACCTTGTCAGATCACGAAACTCTTCATAACTCATTGAGTCCATATTTCTTGCTAGTTCGATTCTCTTGTCAATTAGTTTTCTAGATTTATAATCATTAGAAAATATTCTATTGAGAATCTTCAAGTCTAAAACCCAACCAGTTTGTTCTTTATTTAAAATAAGGTTTATACTATCATGTATTTGACATGAAAGATTAGTTAATTCCGAAATGTCATTCCAATTAATTGATTCATTTTTACGATTAAAGTCTAAATGCCCAACGTGCGTATGTCTTATTTCCCTGATTCTCAAATTTGTGTATTTGGATTTAGCTTCTTTAAGTTTTAAAAGATACTCTTTCACAGAAAACTCTGATTGATCTATTTTCTTTAGTACTAGATTTTTCAATTTGTCAAAAGAATAGTCCTGATTTGGTTCGTATAATTTATAGAGATTCAAAACAGCATTGTTACGTATAACATGATATAGAAACCATAAATCTTTTGGTTTTTCATCATCAACAGCTTTTAGATACTTAGGAAAATTAATCAAGTATTCGAGTGATTTTAAAGTCTCATGAATCAAGTAGACCTGCTGTCTAAGCTTTATTGATATTTCACTATCTATGTTTTTATTCATAAAATGGAACGATCTCTATCAATGAGACCCCACATCACACCCACAAGCCGCTCTTGTAAAACTCTGAGATGCTTCGTGCCAAGGAAATGCTTCATTGTATTTATTGTTTTCCCAATAGAACTTTCCGTGGGTTTTAGGGTGGTTCCCTATTTCGTTCATGGTTTCAGTATCGTACATTCTGCCATTAATCATGGTATAAATAATACTTTCAGAATTTCTGATATCCTCAAGTGGATTCTGGTCCATAACAATTAAATCGGCCAACTTACCTTCCTTAAGTGAGCCAATATCCTTACTCGCTCCAATATATTGCGCTCCGTTAATCGTTGCGGCTTTTAGGGCTTCATGGTTTGTCATACCTCCCTGTTGCAAAAGCCATAATTCCCAATGTGCACCAAGGCCTTGTAATTGGCCATGAGCACCTAAATTAACCTTAACACCTGCATCAGTCAGTGCTTTACATGTTTCACTGACTAGTATGTGACCATTCTCGTATTCTTCGTCTGGCACCATTACCCGGTGTCTTGATCTAGCATCAATCAACCCTCTTGGGGTGTATTTTAATAGCTTTTCATTTTCCCATACATTGGTGCTTTGATACCAATAGAATTCACCATTGACACCACCATAGTTCACTATTAAGGTAGGGGTATACCCCACATTTGTTTTACCCCATAGCTCTAAAACATCTTTATATACTGGTGCTACAGGAATATTGTGTTCAACTCCTGTATGCCCATCCATAACCATAGTTATATTATGAAAAAACGTAGAACCTCCTTCTGGAACGACGAAGATACCTTCCTCACGAGCTGCTTGCAAAACTTGTTGGCGTTGTTCGCGTCTAGGTTGATTGTAACTTTTAACTGATAATGCTCCGAAAGCCTTGGTTCTTCGAATAGAAGAGCGCGCATCGTCTAAGTTATTGATTACTGCTTTAAAATCTCCATCAGCTCCATAAAGAATAAAGCCAGTAGAGTAGAGGCGTGGTCCAACAAGCTGTCCGCTTTTTTGTAATTCTGAAAGCGCAAACACTGTTTCGGAATGTGCAGATGGATCGTGAGCTGTAGTCACCCCATAGGCCAAATTTGCATAAAATTGCCAGTGCTTTTGTGTTGTCAGACCATAACGGAAACCGCCAATATGAGCATGTGCATCGACAATGCCGGGCATTATGGTTTTTCCAGTGACATCATAAACTTTTGCATCATTTGGGATTGTTACAGAAGATGAATTTCCAATCTTTTCAATTTTATTTTCATGTATAACAATAGTTCCATTTTCAATGATTTCGTCACCTTCCATAGTAATGATTCTTGCTCCTTTAAGAGCAATTCTCCCAGTAGGTTTGTCCGTTTCTACGTTAAGGTTTATTTTGATACTCTCTTCAATAAGTTTTGTGTCTTCTGAAGCTTCGGCAGAAAAGTATTGGTTCCCAAGCGTCCAGTGAATTTTTTTGCTGTTCGGCGACCAATGTAAATTAATACCAGCATCCTTGGAGAGTTGTGTGACAGGAACAAACTTAGAGGTATCCGTTAAATCCAATGTTTGGCCAGCAGAAGGCATCGGAGCCATATACACTTTGTGTAGATGAATGAATGCTACCCAATTACCATCTGGGCTAGGTAGAATTCGATTGCCATGCTTGGATTTTACTAATGTTCTTTCGTCATGTCCTTCTAGATTAACGCTCTTTAATGTTTTGGTGATATTTCCGAAGAACATACCCCCATTTTGATAGATAATTCGCGTATCATCCGTATTGAATTCCGGAAATCCTCCTTCACTGGTTAATAGTTTTGGATCAGTTCCGTCTGATTTCATAATATATATACCGGTTTTCTTTGTGAAGGTTCGTCCTTGGTCGTTGTTGCCTCCTTCTTTTCTATAGGTTAATAGTTTTCCACTTTTTGAGTAAGAAGGGTTTCTGTAAATGCCTTTTTCTTTGGTTAGCTTTCTTGGTGTACCGCCAATTGTAGGCACTGTATAGATACCACCTAAATTTTCATCATTCCAAGTGACATAGGTAATAGAGTTACCATCTGGGGAAAATGTAGGTTCAAACTCAAAATCTGTACCACTAGTCAAACGTTTGGCTTTTCCGTTAGGTAGATCCTGTTTGTACAAATATCCCAAAGCATTAAACACAACAGTTTTTCCATTAGGTGAGGTCACTAAATGTCTGATGACTCTGGCATCAAAATTCTCGGGTGCTACAGGAGTATCAAACTCTAAGGCTTTTGCATATTTAATTTTAGTATTGACTTGAAATGGTATTTCTGTAACAGAGAGAGAATCAACATTTATCTTTTTGATTTTTCCACCAGTCCAGATAACGATGTCTTCGTCATTCGGCATCCAACTAAAATTGGTGTAAACGCCAAAAATAGCCCAAGCTTCTTGTTGATCTTTATTAAGCTCATCATAGATTGGCCATTCTTCTCCGGTTTCTAAATCATGAATGTATAATACCGATTTTGTACGTACTCTTTTAACGAAAGCTAACTTTTTACCATCTCTAGAAACTTGTGGTCGAGCCGCACCGCCCGGACCGCCAGTAACTCGTGTTATTTTACCAGTTTCCATGTCATAACGGTTTATCACATAGATTTGGCTGTTAGGGTCTTTGTTATATTGAAATGCCCCTCCAGGATAAACATCTTCACTGTAGTAAAGGTACTTTCCGTCTGGTGATATGGATGGCTCATTGACATCTTGCTGATCGTTTTTTCTTTTGGTGAGCTGAATACCGCTGCCACCAGTTTTATGGTACATCCACAATTCGCCCGCTCCCAATGACCTTGACGATGTAAAATGCTTTCGGGCTACTAGATAATTGCCATCTGGTGTCCAAACGGCATTGTTTAGGAGTCTAAAATTTTCTTTGGTCACCTGTTTAGCATCAGAACCATCACTTTTCATAATCCAAATATTATCTCCACCACCAGCATCACTGGTAAATGAAATGTATTTGCCATCTGGACTAAATCTAGGCTGGATTTCAAAAGGTAGTCCCTCTCTTAATATTGTAGCGTTTCCTCCGTCACTATCTATTTTGTAAATATCACCTAACAAATCAAAAACGATGTATTGTCCATCTGGACTAACATCCAAATTCATCCATGTCCCTTCGTCCGTTGACAGTTTAAGTTCACTAAAGTTCCAGTCTCCTTCAGGGTTTGAAACGTCCCATGATTCTTTTTTGTCTTTGTCTTGAGAAAGTGCAGTTAGGCTAAATAATAGAGTTATAGCTGCTAGAATTTTAAATTTCATAATAATAGTTGTTTAGCTGAGCAGAAAGTTACTACTATTATTTAAAAAAACATACCAGATAGTATTTTAAGGAAGCAATCTATATAAAAAAGAAACCGACCCATTTCTGGATCGGTTTCATAAGCGAAGTATTGTTATTAATTTTGGCTAAAAGCCCTATTTTACTTTGTTTACTATAGCTTCAAAAGCTTCTGGGTTGTTCATTGCTAAATCGGCAAGAACCTTACGGTTTAAGTCGATATTATTAGCTTTTAAACCTCCCATTAATTTTGAATAGCTCATTCCGTGCTGTCTTGCACCTGCGTTTATACGCATAATCCATAATGAACGGAATGTTCTCTTTTTGTTTCTGCGGTCTCTATACGAATATTGCATCGCTTTGTCCACCGCATTTTTAGCTACTGTCCAAACGTTTTTACGTCTTCCGAAGTAACCTTTTGCTTGCTTAAGAACCTTTTTTCTTCTGGCTCTCTTTGCTACTGAATTTACTGATCTTGGCATTTCTTTAATTGTTTTTGTAGTGGGCGGTCATAAATTGACACTTGCTAAATAGTTTTGCCCAACTCCAGGGTTTATAAAATAATTTTAACCGGTTAAAACGGTGTTACTTTAAACGCAACATTGTTTTAACATTGTCCTCATCTGCTTTGTGTACCAAAGCATCGTGAGTTAATCTAAGCTTACGCTTTTTAGACTTTTTTGTCAAAATATGACTCTTAAAAGCGTGCTTTCTTTTAATCTTACCAGTGCCAGTTAGTTTAAAACGTTTCTTAGCACTCGATTTTGTTTTCATTTTAGGCATTTCTCCTAGTTTTAATTACGTTTCGCTTATTATTGTTTGCCACCAAAGCACGCGGCTAAGGTGGGTGTTTTAATTTTTTAGTCCAATAAACCTTGAGCTTGGTAGCTGAGGTTCTCGAAGCTATTTTTTCTTTGGCGCAATGAACATGGTCATACGCTTTCCTTCTAATCTTGGCATTTGCTCCACTTTACCAACCTCTTCCAAATCTTGGGCAAGTCTTAAAAGTAAAATCTGTCCTTGTTCTTTAAAGACGATTGATCGTCCTTTAAAAAACACAAATGCTTTAAGCTTGGCACCATCTTTAAGAAACTTTTCTGCATGTTTCTTTTTAAATTCGTAATCATGGTCATCGGTGTTTGGTCCAAAACGGATTTCTTTTACAACGACCTTAGATGCTTTTGCTTTTAATGCTTTTTCTCGTTTCTTCTGTTCGTATAGAAACTTTTTATAATCCATTACCTTACAAACAGGTGGATTCGCATTTGGCGAAATCTCTACAAGATCTAAACCTTGGTCGTCAGCTATCTCTAGGGCTTTTTTAATAGGGTAAACACCTACTTCAACATTATCCCCGACAACGCGGACTTCTTGAGCTCTAATCTTAGAATTAATTTTGTGTTGATCCTCTTGGGATTGTCTTCTAGAATAATTCTTTCTGTTTCTTCGTATTGCTATGGCTTATATAATTTTAATTAAACATTAATTTATTTAAAAGTCTTCAAACTTTTATTTACTCTTTCATTTACTATTCTGGTGAATTCCTCTACATTAATTGTGCCCAAATCTTCACCTCCATGTTCTCTCACTGTTATAGTGTTGTCGGTCTCTTCTTGCTCACCAACAATAACCATAAACGGTATCTTATTCATTTCGGCTTCACGAATTTTCTTACCTACCGTCTCGTTCCTGTGATCTGCGAGGGCGCGAATTTCGTTATTTTCTAGCAAATTTAAAACTTTTTCAGCGTATTTTTCATATTTCTCACTGATTGATAATACTATCGCTTGCTCAGGCATTAACCAAAGTGGAAAGTTTCCACCTGTATGTTCCAAAAGTATAGCGACGAATCGCTCCATACTTCCAAAGGGGGCACGATGAATCATTACTGGTCTATGTAGCTCGTTGTCACTGCCTTTATAGGTAAGGTCAAAACGCTCAGGTAAATTATAATCAACCTGAATGGTTCCCAATTGCCATTGTCGTCCAAGAGCATCCTTAACCATAAAGTCTAACTTAGGGCCATAAAAGGCAGCTTCACCTTCTTCTATAATATAGTTAAGATTTTTGTCTTTTGCAGCATTTATGATCGCTTTTTCTGCTTTTTCCCAATTTTCGACATTACCAATGTATTTTTCTGGGGTTTTAGGATCTCTAATCGACACTTGTGTGGTGAAGTTTTCAAACCCTAGAGAACCAAAGACATACAATACCAAATCAATGACATCTTTAAACTCTTTATCGAGTTGATCTGGTGTGCAAAAAATATGGGCATCATCTTGTGTAAACCCTCTAACTCTAGTTAATCCATGCAGCTCACCACTTTGTTCATATCGATATACTGTACCGAATTCGGCATAACGCTTTGGTAATTCTCTATATGAAAAAGGGCGTGTGTTATAAATTTCACAATGATGCGGACAATTCATGGGTTTCAACAAGAATTCTTCGCCTTCTGCAGGTGTAGAAATAGGTTGAAAACTATCTTCACCGTATTTGGCATAATGACCTGAGGTGACATATAATTCTTTTTGACCGATATGTGGTGTTACCACCATTTCATATCCTGCTTTCTTTTGAGCTTGCTTTAAAAAGTTCTCAAGACGCTCCCGTAGGGCAGCTCCCTTTGGTAGCCAAAGCGGTAACCCTTGTCCAACTTTTTGAGAAAAAGTAAATAGTTCTAATTCCTTGCCAAGTTTTCTGTGGTCTCTCTTTTTGGCTTCTTCCAATAAATGAAGATACTCAGTCAGTTCCTTTTGTTTTGGAAATGAAATACCATAAACACGAGTAAGCTGCTTATTATTTTCATCACCTTTATAATATGCGCCAGCGACGCTTAAAACTTTAACGGCTTTTATAAGTCCTGTATTAGGGATATGTCCTCCACGGCACAAGTCCGTAAAAGTTGAATGGTCACAAAAACTGATGGTGCCATCTTCTAAATTTTCTATAAGGTCAACTTTATAGTCGTTTTTACCTTTATAATAAGACAAAGCGTCTTCTTTTGAAACTTCTCTCATTTTAAAGTCGTGTTTGCCACGAGCTATTTCCAACATTTTAGTTTCAATTGCTTTAAAGTCTTTTTCTGAAATAGAATCCTCGCCTAAATCAACATCGTAATAAAAGCCATTTTCGATAGCAGGCCCTACCCAGAGTTTTACATTTGGATACAGTTCTTCTAATGCCTGTGCTAAAACGTGAGCTGACGAATGCCAAAACGCTTTCTTTCCATTATCATCTCTCCATGTATATAAGGTTAGACTTCCATCTTCATTAATTGGTGTTGATGTTTCTACAACCGCATCATTAAATTTTGCAGAGATGACATTGCGGGCGAAACCCTCACTAATATCCTTAGCAACTCCAAGAGGGGTAACCCCTTTTTCGAAAGACCTCACTGAACCATCAGGAAGAGTTATTTGTATCATTATATATGGTATAAATTTCAGCCTACAAATATATAGGTAAGGCTTCAACTCTCAAAGAGAGTTATTGAATAAAACGTTTAACTAATTAAAAAGATCAGTTTCCGTATTTTTTAAAGAAATTTAAAACTTTAATTTACTCATACTAAGAGGCCTAATTATAAAGCGATATTTTTTCTTAAAATTATTGTTGCTAAACCAAAAAACGGTTTTATATTTGCGCCCCGTTAGCGACGGGTTTTTGGTTGTTAGTGGTAGTTCATTTCCGGTAATGTTTATGGTTTAAAAAAAATAATTTATTTTTTTTTGGATTGTAGTTGTAGGAAATAAAAAAGGGTTTTATATTT